>JACFNS010000040.1:9372-12002 GCA_019454705.1 Taibaiella sp.
GCCTTAAATAACAAAAGGGGGTATAATAATATGCTGATAATTGATTCTAAAGACTGCGAGAATATTGACAAAGCGCTGAAAAAGTACAAGAAAAAGTACGAGAAATCACGCACGCTCAACCAGTTAAGGGACCGCCAGTCTTTTACCAAGCCGTCTGTAAGGCGCCGTACTGAAGTGCTGAAAGCTATCTACAAGCAACAGATAGACGCGGGTATCATAGAAAAATAAGCAACAACAACTTTTTAACAAAGTTTAGGCTACCATAGTATTGCTACTGGTATTGTAATATCGTATATTTACAATACCAGTATTTTTTTATGATTGTACAGTGGCTACCGGACTATCTGCAATACCTGAAATTTGAGAAAAGATATTCTCACCACACACTGGTTGCTTACGAAAAAGACCTATCACAATTTTTCACTTATATAGACGGGGAATTCAGCATCAGCGATATCAATGAACTATCGCATTTTCATGTACGCAGCTGGCTGGCTGCCATGAAGGACGATAAACAATCGGCCCGCACCGTCAACAGGAAGCTTTCTTCCCTCAACTCATTTTATAAATATCTGCTACGCCTGGGCAAGGTGAAGAAAAACCCCGTGCGCCAGCTGCATTCGCAAAAACTGCCCGAAAGGCTGCCGTCTTACCTTAAAGAGCAGGAAACGACCCACCTGCTGGAGGCCGTTGACTTCGAAGAAGGCTTTAAAGGAGCAACTGACCGCATGATATGCACCCTGCTGTACCAGACAGGTATACGCCGCAGCGAGCTGCTGAACATGAAAGAGCAGGATATAGAATGGCCGCTGAAACAGGTGCGCATATTAGGCAAGGGCAATAAGGAAAGACTGGTGCCGATGGGCCCGCAACTGTTGCAGGAAATCAAAGATTATATTCAGGAGAAAAAGAGGGTGGCGGGCAATGAAAGCCCATATCTGCTTGTGCTGGAAGACGGCAAACAACTGTATGCGGGTTATGTGTACCGTGTGGTGAAGAAGCACCTGGGCATGGTAACCAGTCTGGCTAAGAAAAGCCCGCACGTGCTGCGGCATACATTTGCCACCCAGTTGCTCAACAACGGGGCCAATATACAGGCCATAAAAGACCTGCTGGGCCACAGCAGTCTGGCGGCCACGCAGGTGTATACACACAATAACATTGAACAATTAAAAGAAATTCATAAAACCAGCCACCCGAGAGGGTAGGCCCTTTATTAACATAAAATCGTGATATTATGAACGTACAAATCCAGACAGTGCATTTTGACGCAGATGCCAAGCTACTTGAACACGTGAGCAGGAAATTAGACAAGTTGAGGACGTTCCATGACAATATAATAGGTGTGGATGTTTACCTGAAGCTGGACAATATAGTGCACAACATTAAGGATAAGGTAGCTGAAATAAAGGTGTATGTTCCCAAACATTCTTTTTTTGTAAAACACCAGTCTAAAGGTTTTGAAGAATCTTTCGACCGCGCACTGGATGCAATGATAAACCGCATCAAACGGCAAAAAGAGAAGGCAATGGCATAACTATTTCCCAACCTTAAGGTTATAAATCCGGTCTTTTTTATACAAAACCGGATTTATTTTTTTTTACACCTTGCAATAAAAACCCAAAACCCTTATTTTGCAGTACTTAAACTAATTATGACAATGCGCCAAATTTGGACCAGGAGTATATTTTTGTTTTCTGCGGCATTGATTTTCGCAACATCATGCACTAAGCCTGAGTTCAGCAGCGATGAGCCGTTACTGGATGTACAGCAGGATAATATATATATAATATCGCAAGGTAATACCCTTTACGCTATAGACCCCGAAACAGGAGTGCTGAGATGGAAGTTTCATGAGATGAGGTCAATGCCATACGAGCCGCTGGCGTTGGGAGAATTCGTATTTGTAGCGGTTTCTAACGGATTAACTGACAACGTACTGAAATTGAATGCAATTAACGGTAAGGTAGTTGATAGTATTTTTAATCCATCTGCAGCTGCCACATCTTATACCATCATAGGCCCAATAACCGGAAGGGATAAATATGTATTTGTTCAATATGACGCCACAACGCCAACCGGCCCAACCAGGAATTTCGCCCAGTACGACCATACCAGCACTGATATACCTAAACAGCCGGTCAATTTTTCTATTAATATTCCTTCAAACAATACTATACCAACAACTCCATTGTTTATCGGCAACAAAATGCTCATTCCTTATTCTTCTAAAACGGAATTAGTAGAGCTAACCGTTGGAGCCCCGCTGGCATGGAGTAATACAGGCGCTAACCCTAATAACCCCGTAACTGACGGACAGGTGCTATATATATGTGCAGGCTCACTGCTCGGCGCATTTGACCTTAATACAGGTACGCAGTTGTGGAGCTATAATGCCGGGGATTTCATCAGCACATCGCCTATCGTTTATGGCCGCAACATCATATTCGGTTGTGAGGATAATAAGCTGTACTGTATTGACCCCGACGCACAACAACCCAGGTGGATATTCGAAACAAACGAGCGTATATACGGCTCACCATATGCCTACGACCAGACAGTGTACTTTGGTGGTAACGACCACTATTTTTACGCCATCAACATCATAGATGGTACTGTAAGGTGGAAAT
>JACFNS010000041.1:0-2163 GCA_019454705.1 Taibaiella sp.
AACAGGAAAGATTCGCTGGGGTTGCCGCTTACTTTGATATTGTTGGCAACTAATTGCTGAAAACCCGTCCATTGCAGGGCGCAGAATAATATGCCCAACAGCATGGTAATGGTAATCAAAATGCGGTAGCGCGGCATGAGCCTTTGCTTAAATGCCTTAACCGAAAGGTGCATAGTGATACTGCTGAGTACTATGGCTACAGTAGATACAGTGAATGTCATCGGCAAACGGAAATATACCCAGTTGCCCTGCGCCTGCCTTACAATATATGCGCTGGTTAATCCCGCAAACATCATCACGATACTGCCCATGGCAATATACAGCGCAAACTTGTGCGGGTGCATCTTCCTGTTTTGTTGCGGCTGTTCCATCATCTTCTCCATCATTACTTTTTTTACAACTTATCGAACAACATAGCCAACAGCACTACGGGCAGGTATATAAACGAAGCAAACATGACACGTTTAGCTGAAGGATAATCGTTGCGGATAAAAAATACCACCGTTGCGGCAAAATACATAATACCGCAGAATATGGTAATCCACATGCCGATATTACCTGTAAGCCCTATATAGCGGGGCACTATAGCCAGTGGTATTAATACTATGGCATAAAACATGCACTGCAGGGCGGTAAACTTAGAGCTGCGCTCCTGCGAGGGCAACATGCTGATACCTGCTTTTTTATACTCATCGTAGCCTACCCAGCCTATGGCCCAGTAGTGCGGAAACTGCCAGAAGAACTGGATAAGGAATAATACCCATCCGCCCAGGCCGACACTGCCGGTAGCTGCCACCCAGCCCAATAATGGAGGCAACGCACCCGGTATGGCGCCTATCAATACAGCAATGGGGTGTACACGCTTCATAGGCGTGTAGGCAAAACCATATAACAACAAGGATATAAAACTAAGTATGCCGGTAAGCAGGTTGAAATGATATGCCAGCAGCCCCGCACCTGCTATGCCCGCAGCAATTGCCAGCAGCCAGCCTTCCTTCACGCTGATACGCCCCTGTGGTATGGGGCGGTTCTGCGTACGCGTCATCATTTTATCGCCCTCGCGCTCCAATATCTGGTTGATGGTATTGGCGCCACCTGTCACCAGGATGCCGCCTATAAAGAGGATAACAACGTTCGTCCAGTCGAAACCAATGCCCGGCGCCAACAGGTAACCTATCACGCTGGAAAAAACCACCATAAAACTAAGGTTGGGTTTCAGCAGCAGGCTGTAATCTTTGGTACGGCCCAGCAATAACATGTGCCGTTTTACCCTTATTGGCTGTTCTCTCAACATTGCTTTTGTTGCAGAAAATTTTAAAGTAGTGCAAAGGTAATAAAGGGAGGTTTTTAAAACGCATTATTCTGTATATAATATAAATCAGGTAAAAAGAGATTAAAATATTAAAATTTAACAATATACGGTACGTTTTTTGCGGCTTTCGTGTATAACCACAAACATTAGATTATGAAAAATTCTATTTTCTTTCTGTGTTTGGTTGTTTTAATACCCATACAGCTAAACGCACAGATCAGTACCAGCGTAGCCGAAAAATACAGCCACTGGATGGTTGTAAAAGCAATGAGATGCAACTTTATGCCACACGGAACCACAGGTTCAGCACAAACATGGAATTTCTCCGGACTTACACCGATTAACGCAAATGACACCGCAAAAGTAAAATACGTTCCACGAAACGCCACAATGCCCTTCCCCACAGCCAGCGTTGTGAGGAAGGAGGGCAATGATTATACCTTTTTCGAATTCGCCCCGGACGGCGTATATGAATTGGGCAGCCTTGACAGCAGCAGCAACCCGCCTGACACCCTTACTTATACCAATACCAAAAGAGTAATGCAACACCCTATGACATACACTCAGATGTTTACAGACAGCTTCGCACTCTCGGATGGGGCTGACTCAGGTATAGGTATGATAACAGACACCGTAGAGTCATTCGGAACATTGATACTACCATACGATACATTTGAAAATGTCATCAGGATGAGGATAACAGAGATGATGGATGGTACCGTATCGGGCGTACCTGCCAGCATCAGGACAGTAAGCTACCGATGGTATGACAGAACCCACCATGCGCCCTTACTGCGGCTGGACTCAGTAGATATAAACGGCTCAAAATCGCAGGAGGCATATTACCTGCT
>JACFNS010000041.1:2201-4766 GCA_019454705.1 Taibaiella sp.
GACCCGGTACTTATCAGCGATGTGCCGATAACCCCGCTGGATATTAAAGCCGCATTTGCCGGCAGCAATATCGTGGTGACAGCCGGCACCGAAGCCGGGCACCGTTACGAACTGGCCCTATATCGTATCAACGGGCAGCAATTATACAGAACATATTTTGATGGTGGTGGTAGAACAGTATTTAACACCGGGCAGGAACTGAGCCCCGGCATGTATATACTGAGGGTGATGGACAAAGAACAGCACGGCACGGCCGGAATAACGAAACTGGTAAAGCAATAAATAAGAACATGACGAACGAGGGCGGTTGTTGAACCGCCCTCGTTTATTAAATCTCATTTTCGTACACGCGCTTGACGCGCTGAGAAATGCCGGTCATCAGTTCGTAGGCTATAGTGCCCGCCCATTGGGCCAGGCGGGTTACGGGCAGGCCCTCGCCAAATACTATTACTTCATCGCCCTCTTTTGCTTCAGATATGTCCGTCACGTCCACCATACACATGTCCATGCATATGCGGCCGGTTATTTTTGCTTTTTTGCCGTGTACCAGTACGTAAGACTCACCATTGCTTAACGCACGGGGATAACCATCAGCATAACCAATGCTTATGGTGGCTGTTCTTCGCTCTTTATCAGATGCATCGGTATGCCCATAACCTATACCCTCGCCTGCAGGCAGGGTTTTTATCTGTGCAATGGTGGTTTTTAAAGTGCCTAACTGTTTCAGTTCCTTCTGCAGGTCGGCGCTGGCATCTATACCATACAGGCCCAGACCCAGCCTCACCATATCGTAATGTAGCTTAGGGTGACGGGCTATTGCTGCTGAATTACATAAATGCCTCAGGGGTTTGCCCGGGATTATAGCAGCGAGTGTATCGCACATCTGCTCGAACTCTGCTGCCTGGCGACGGGTATAGTCGTCCATCGACACATCTTCGCTTGCGGCCAGGTGGCTGAATATGCTGACAACACGTATATAGGGATTATCTTTTAATGCAGTCATCAACTCGTCCAGCTCATCCCCAATAAAACCCAGCCTGTGCATACCTGTATCCAGCTTGATGTGTACCGGGTAATTTTCGATATGCAATGTCTGCGCTATTTGCATAAACGCCTGTAGTGAGCGCATATTGAAAATCTCAGGTTCCAGTTTCCAGGCTATCATCCTGTCGAAAGACTGAGTGTCGGGGCTCATGACCATGATGGGCATGGTAATACCCGCCTTGCGCAGTGCAATGCCCTCGTCAGTATATGCTACCGACAAATAATCGACCCCGGCATATTGCAAACGGTGGGCTATCTCGTAACTGCCGCTGCCATAAGAGAAGGCCTTGACCATTGCCATGGTTTTAACACCGGGCTGCAGGCGCCTCCTGAACACATTGAGGTTGTGTACCAGCGATGACAGGTTGATAGACATTACCGTCTGGTGCACCTTCTGCTCCAGCAATGTGCCTATACGCTCAAAGGCGAATGCACGCGCACCCTTCAACAATATGGCTTCGTTGGTGAATGTGATGAGGTGGAAGCTCTTCAGAAAATCATCGGTGGATTTAAAGAATATACTTCTCATTCTTTTGTGCTTACGGAAAGCAGCTTTGTTCTTATACAAAGCAGGCCCGATACCGATAAAACGCTGTATATGTTTGCCACTGATGATGTACGCCACTTCTTCATACAACTCACCATCGGGACGGGCTATCTGCAACATATCAGACATGATAACGGTATGGTGCGGATGTTGTTTTTGCTGCTCCAGGTATTCCAGGGCTATGAGCAGCGAAGTGAGGTCTGAATTGTAAGTGTCATTGATAAAAGTACAATCGTTGATACCGTGCTTCAGCTCCAGGCGCATGCTTACCGGCGCCAGTTGCGGCATACGTTCCGCTATTACGCCCTGCGCTACACCCAGCAACAGCAACACACACCAGCAGTGTATGGCATTTTCAACCGATGCGGGATCGGTAAAAGGAATATTTATTTCGATGGCTTTACCTTCGTACTCCGCAGCGATGGTAGTTTTACCCGGGCTTTTTACTATCTCTTTTACCCACAGGTCACCACCTTTCTTCTGCGACCAGGTAAACAATTGCAGATTATTATCTTCCCTGATATTCCTGACATACTCAGCAATGCCCTGGTTCAACTCGTGGTGGTCTTTGCAATAAACCAATTGCCGGGCGTGGCGGAATAGCATCAGCTTTTCTTTTATTTTCTGTCTGTTGTTCAGGAAACCTTCGCTGTGCGCCTCACCAATATTGGTAAAAACACCAAGGGTGGGTTGTATGATATGCTCCAGCTTTTCCATTTCACCAGGTTGGGATATACCCGCTTCAAAAATGGCCAGTTGATGTTTTTTGTTCAGCATCCATACAGACATGGGGACGCCTATCTGCGAGTTGTAGCTTTTGGGGCTACGTACAGTATTAAAATCTTCGGCCAATAGCTGGAACAGCCATTCTTTTACAATTGTCTTTCCATTACTGCCGGTGATACCTATACAGGGAATGTCAAACTGCCTGCGGTTGGCCATAGCGAGTTGCTGCAGCGCCACCAGCGTGTCCG
>JACFNS010000041.1:4776-11217 GCA_019454705.1 Taibaiella sp.
TATAAAATTGGCGCCCGTGTATACAGAGGTATCAACATCGGCACAAACCAGGAAGTTTTTCACCCCTTGCTCGTAGGCGCTGCCAATAAATGAGTGGCCATCGCGGTGGCGGGTTTGCAAGGCTATGAACAAAGCAGTTTCGGGCCTGGCTATTTTACGGCTGTCTATGCACAACTCCTCTATCATACCATCGCCGCTTTTGTGCAGCCATATACCGTTCACCCATTTGCAAATGGTTTCGATATCCTTCTTCTGTTCTTTAGCCGTTAATGTTCTTTGCATAGCTGCCCGTGCTTACTCTATGTACAAGGGAAAGAGAAAATTACGCAAATAAACGGTGTGATATAATGACAGGGGGCAATGATTTTTTACATCAAGGCTGTTCATCACTTTCACCGTAAAACTCATATCCTCTCCTCAATAACTTATCAAACACCTGGGTTTGAATAATAACGGTATCTCTACCGTTGTTCAGAATACCATAATAGCGGTCGGCATCAAAAACAGGTTGCGGAAGGGTTGTATCCTCCTGCAGGTTTTTACTGCGCTTGCCGATGTACATCCTGTATATATCTACCTGCTGCATGGCGCCGCCTTTACTTTTTACAGTCAGTTCGCAGCGTTTAGGCACCGATGCTATGATTGAATCCAGTCCCGTCACCCCATCCAGGTAGCCCTCCAGGCCCACTTGCTGAAAATAACCGGCATAGGCCCTTACCCTTGCAGAATTGGGCTCACCACTCATTTTCAATTCAGGGTGAGTAATGATTGTAAATGAGCCATCGCCTTTTCGTACCAAAGAAAAGCTGTTGAGATACTCATCTTCAGCCGTGTACTTCACTTCGACAGACTCTAACTGCTGCGGGGGAATGCTGACCACTGTCCTGTCGCGCCATTCTTTTAGTTTGGTGCTGTATCGCGGTGTAACATAACCCTGGTAAGCCGGCAGTTGCACTACATAAGGGCGCTGCGCCCCCTCCATCAGCATGAAAGTGCCTTTGTTGGCAGGCACCTGGCCTCCCACATAAAATGTCTTGAGCAACCTGCCATGCTTATTGAAAAGTTCTGTTTTGACGGCAGTACCTGCCATAGCTTTTATTACGGTATTATGCGCCTCTTGCTGAACAGGGTATGCAGCATACTGGCGTTTAAACGTCTGCAGCAGCGTATTAATCATGGCCTTGCTGGCTTTATAACGGCCATTGACCATCCAGCCTTCATCCGTCCTGGTCAGTGAGATTGTATCACCCTGTTTATCAGCGAGGAATATCCTGTATACTGAAGCAGTATCCGTAACTGTAAAGCCCGCCTCATCGTCCTCAAACACAGATGAATCTTTAAACAGGAAATACCAGACACCGAAACCCAGCAAACCCAATACCAATATATACACTATAGTCTTACGCATCCTTCGTCATTAGTTTTTTGAAGAGGCAGAACCTGCGGGTTTTTCATACTTCCGCTTGCGGAAGAAGATATACGCCGAGGCAAACACCAGTACCAGCAGTACGGGCAGCCCTATATTAATTATTTGCCATTTTTGTTCTTCCTGCTTAATCCTGTTATTATCCAGCAGCCTTAGTTTGGTATCTTTAGCCCTTGCTTCCAGCAGGTTGCTGTTATCTACCAGGTACTCTACACAATTGAGCACGAAAGTTTTGTTGGCAAACAGCGTGTTGGTAAACTTCCAGTAACCCATATCTGTAGGGCCAGTCTTTTGCGAATACTCGTTTTCCAACATGTTACCGTCTGCAATAATTATCATACGGTTTTGCGTATCGCAGCTTTTTTTGAAGTCCTGTTTCAGCGAGTCTTTCAACACCTGCAGGAAATTGGGGTGCAGCCTGTTGTGAAACACTGATTTAAATTCGCCCTCCAGCAACACGGCTACAGGCAATGGCGTACGCACGTCTTTAAACATTGCATCGAGCGGGTATTGCAACATGCTAAGGCTGATGCGGGCGGGTGCAATGGTTTTTCTGCCATATTTAGACGATTGCAGCAGTACAGTTTTTTGTACTTCGGGGTTGCCGAGCGTATCAATTGTACTACTGTATAAACCGAATACACCATCCAGGTTTTTGACTATAGGATGAGAAGACTCCGGGATAAACAAGGGAAAATACATCCAGCTACGCAACTCCATACGCGGCTGGTCGTCGCCAGGCTGGCCATACATTACCGGCATGGGCAGGCACTGGTTGTCTTCTATCAGCGTAGAATTGATACGGGCGCCATACTTAAACAACTGGTCATCAAGGTTTAGACCATAGTCCAGCGACATAACATAGCCATTGGCAGCGAGGCTGTCCATAGGGGTATTCAACTGGTCGATAGCCCATAAAACACGGCCACCGTTCATGATATACTGGTCTATCTTAAACTTATCTTTTTCATCGACCGGCAGTGTGGGCCTGTTGATGATAATAGCCTTGTAATAGGCAGGTATGTATAAACTATTGGGCAGGTCGAGCGTATCCACCTTGTACTGTTCACCGAGTGTTGTCAGCAGGTCGTAGGTATTAAAACCCAATGTTTCGCCGTGGCCCATAACATATGCGATGGCAGGTTTTTCAGCCACCTCCAGCCTGTGAATAGCTGAGGCGAATTTGTACTCGAGCTGAGATTCAGAATAGTTCAGGTTTTCCAACGGTGACATGCCCAGTTTGTTTTCGAGCAGGCGTACTGCCGTTTCCCTTCCCTTGTACTGTACCAGCGCCCAAGGGAAAATAAATTTTTCGGAGTACCCTTCCTCTTCACCCTGCATCTGCAGGTTGACAGGGAATACCCCTTTATCCGCCAATATCTTAGCTACTTTTACCCTTTCTTCATCATCCTTTCCGGCGAATGGGTCGTTGTATTGGAATTTGATATTAGCACCCGCCTGGTCCCTGAACGACTGCAACTGTTCGCGTGTAGCTTCTTTCAGCCGTTGAAAACCTGCCGGGAATTTGCCATCCAGGTAAACAGTGATTACAGCCACATCATCCATATCCGCCAATACCTGCTTAGTAGCACCGGTTAGCGTGAATTTCTTTTCTTTAGTCAGGTCGAGGCCTGCATGAAAGCGGGCTGCCAGCATATTCACACATATCAATATGGCCGCCAGAATGACGATGCGGGTAACAGCCTGCCTTTTTTGTTGCTTCCGTTTGTTAGATGCGTTAGTTGCCATATATAATTAGTCCTGCGCCGCGGTATCCCATGTGCGGCTGTTCAGCGAAAAGCGTGTTAATGCAATAAATAATACCACTACCGACAGGAAGTAAATCACATCCCTACTATCTATCAACCCGCGGCTGATGGACTTGTAATGAAAAGCCATACCTATCATAGACAGGTAGTAATCTATCCCCTCAGCAAAAGCAGGCAACGCTGCCAGCGAATCGAAACCACTGTATAAGAGGTAACAGGCAAATAATGCCACCAGGAAGCCCACCACCTGGTTGTTGGTAAGCGATGAACAGAAAATGCCAATAGCCGTAAAACCTGCTGCCAGGAACAATAAGCCAAAATAAGAACCCGCAATGGCGCCGAAGTCAACGGTATTTTCAATCTTCGATAAGTTATCAATAGTAAAAGCGTAAACCAGCGTGGGCAGCAGGGCAAAGGCAACCAGCACGAGGCAGGCAAAGTATTTGCCCAGTATTATATCCAGGTCGGTAAGTGGTTTGGTGGAGAGCCACTCTATTGTACCACCCCTGAACTCATCGGCGAAGGAGCGCATGGTGATGGCAGGAATCAACAATGCCAGCAACCAGGGGGCCAGCTCGAAATACCTGTCCATTGTGGCATAACCGTATGCCAGTATGCTGGAGTCTTCGAATACCCAGAGGAACAGCCCGCAAGCAGCCAGGAAGACCAATATGGCCACATAGCCTACTATGGAGCTGAAGAAAGAATTGATTTCTTTAATAAATATACTACGCATGGGCCCTATCAATAATCTTTTTCAGAAGGTTGGCAAATATAGCAAAACGGCAGTTGTTTTACCGTCATAGTAATGTGTTAAAGGTATTTATAATGTCCGTGCCAGCACGTAGATTATTTACACCGATAATGGTATAACTCCTGGGCGGTCAGCCATGTAGCTTTACACGACTAATGGGTAATAGCACTTGCCCTTGTGCGAAAGCAGCGGCCCCCTAGCGGGGCCGTGTTTGTGTAAAACCCTATCGCAGGTTATTTTTTCTGTTTTGTTAAATGAAAGGAAGCTTTTATAAATTTTTTAGCCATAACTGCTATTTTTACCCGTTAATAAGGGTTTATTGAAGCGGGTCAGGAAATATTATTACAATACAGACACTCACAGGTTTGAAAAGCTGGAAGTCTCGTGGAAGACGAGGCTGCTGCGTGTGCTGGGGTTTGTATCGACCGCGCTGGTGACCGCCACTATTACCGTAGCTATAGCTTTCCAATTTCTCGATTCCCCTAAGGAGAAGCAGCTGAAAGAAGAGATGCAGGCGCTACGGCAGGGCTTTACCGGGCTGCAAAACGAGCTGGACGAGCTGAACAAGGCTCTGGCCCAACTGGAACACCGGGACAACGATATATACAGGGCAGTATTTGAAGCCCAACCCATACCAGACAGCATACGCTTAGGTAAAGACTACAGCAAATTGAACACTAACCTGCTGGCCTACGCTAATACGACCACCCTGCTGGACAATATGCGCAAAAGCGTGGAAAACATGCGCCACAGGCTGAAGCTACAGGCCAGCTCGTATGATACCCTGCAAAAACTGGTAGAAACCAAAGAACGTATGCTGGGTGCTATACCCGCTATACAGCCTGTGTCAAACCGGACGCTGGACAGAGTGGCTTCGGGCTTCGGGTACAGGATAGACCCGATATACAAAACACCCAAGATGCATACGGGTATTGACTTTACAGCCGCAACAGGCACACCCGTGTATGCCACCGGCGATGGCACCATACGCGAAGCGGGATATGACAATGGTGGCTACGGCAACAATGTACTCATCAATCACGGGTATGGCTACCAGACACTATACGCACACATGAAAAAAATAAAAGTGCGTGTTGGCGACCGTGTGCGCAGGGGCGAGGTGATAGGCTGGATAGGGAGTACCGGCAAAAGCACCGGCCCGCACCTGCACTACGAAGTGATTAAAAACGGGGAAAAGATTGACCCCATCCACTTCTTCTTCAACGACCTGACGGCAGCAGAGTACGAGCGCCTGACGAAAATTGCCGCGGCATCCAACCAGTCGTTTGACTAAGGGATTTTGCTAAAATGTTCCATTTTGATGCCGGGAAATTGGCTTTAGTCTTTTGGAACAATTTCTAATACTTGTCTTATGTTTTCATGTTTTTTGTCTGCTAAAGCTCCCGACAAAAAAAACAATACAAATATACAACTAAAAAATGTTTATTACAAATAAAAAGCGGCATCGTAAATGATGCCGCTTTTGAGTAATGCCATTGTAATAATGTCTATTGTTTTACGATACGTTTTCTTATTTGTGACTGGCCGTCAGTCATAGTGAAAACGTACACGCCTGAAGGCAGGTTTGCCAGTTGCAACTGCAGGCTGTTGCTACCTATTACAGACTGAGTCTCGCCCTGTATCACCTTTACGCCACGCATATCGTAAAGACTGTATTGCACATCGGCAGCAGTATTAGCGATGTATTCCACATTCACAATATCAGCCGCAGGCTGCGGATAAATTTCCAGGTAGCTTTCGTTGAGTACGTTGTTGAGCCCCACTGATACTGTAGTATATGTAATGTACAATTGCGGCCTTTTGGCGGGATTTTCTGCAAAGCAAGAATGGAAGCCAAATGACCTGTACAAGGTTTCGTCCTGCAACATCATCATAAAACCATAGAACTCCTGCTTTGATACCATATCCTGCACCAGCCGGGCTACATCCAGTACAAGGTCATCACCATACTGAGCTTGCGAAGGACGGGTAATGACAGTCGTTGTATCCGTTGCCGGCTGTGTGTTCCAGGTTACGGTGGGGTAATGAACAGGCTGGGTGATTCTCTTAATCAGCATTTCGTTAGAGCCTGAAGACGCATAAGGTGAACCCTGGTAATAAGAGTTTCCTACTGTGCTGCTAATTGCAGGATTTTGCCAGCCGAATAATTTCAATTCTGCTTTGGTAATTACGGCATTTTGCGGAATATTATTGATACCGTTAAAATGGAGCAAAGATCTGACCCATCCCCTGTTGCAATTACCATAATTGTATGTCCAGGCGATGGCGGCTATCTCTTTGTAGCCAGGTACCTGGGGCATATTTTCAGCGTTTTTGTATTGTGCATTAGCGCTACAGCCATCGGTTTTAAAGATGGTATTACATAATGAATCCAAAGGACCACTTACAATACTTACTGTATCTGTAACGATTTCTGTCGGGGGCTCGTTTTGTGCCATTGCAGGGCATGTAATCGCAGCCAATGACAATAA
>JACFNS010000041.1:11227-11788 GCA_019454705.1 Taibaiella sp.
GGTTCTTCATATAGAGCTTTTTTTATGGGTAAAATAATAATCAAATATAGGGAATTTACAATAAAATGGCATTAGGGCATTGTTAGTTTCAAAATAAAATATGACAACACCGCTAGTATTAGTATTAAGAGTATAGCAATCCAGCCCCATTTATTGTCTGTAAAACCTTTTCTGCCGCGATGGCGGTTCTTTTTCAGGTCGTGCTGCAGGCGGTAGTTGATGCGCTCTGCCATCTGGTGTGCTTTGTTGACAGGTAGTTGCTGCAATCCTTCCAGCGCATCGCTTTCCATACCCTCTTCGGCCAGCAGGGCTTCTACCTCGCGCTGCTCAGCAGGCGATAGCTTCCCCTCCAGGTAAGCCATCAGCTTATCTTCGGGCAGGCGGCCCTTGCCATATTGCGATATGTCCTGCCGGTCAGTCATTATTCTTGTTTTTATCCAGTATCACCCTCAATTTTCTTTTACCGTTCTGGATATAGCTCTTTACCTGCATAAAGCTATATCCTTTTTCTTCCATTATCTGCTGGTAGGTCTTTTTTTCGAGGTAAAACATAGTGAGGCA
>JACFNS010000042.1:0-9706 GCA_019454705.1 Taibaiella sp.
TGCTGGTAGTTAAGAATAGCCTGCTTGTAGTATCAGAAGAAAGAAAATCAATGCAAAAGCTGAGCGGTGCACCCATACAACCATTGATAGTTCCTGTGCCCGGTGCCCCGCAACCACGTATGGCTGTATAGGTAGGAACTGCACCAGAGAAATTGAGCGTCATTATTTGCATTTCGCGCATGATGGATCCTATCATAATACCATTTCTGTACTCGCGTGTCCTTAATACTACATTTGCTTTTCCAGCCATTGTTGGTGTAAAGCCCATTTGGCCGGTACCTCCGTTTATTCCAAAAGTGTTGTTGGTTCCGAAGGGATTTGTTGATAAATTATACGCGGGGCTTGCAGTGTTGAAACTCATGTTATTTGGGGTGTCGGTACAGGTACTGACGCCGGTTCTCAGCATTACCAGGTCTGTCCATACAGAGTCGCCATCTGCGTCAACAGCACCGGCATTGTATGTAAAAGGGCTGCTTTGTGCTGCTCCGTAGGGCGGCCTTACTGAATAGTAGGGCGAACTGTTGTTGTGCGTAGTGGAATTATTCATCCGCGCTTCTACATACATAGTGGAGGACAAAGCATTCTGAAGGTTGTATATGCTATTCCTTGTAGTGCTGTATGTAAATATCCGCCATGAATTGCAGCGCGAAGGCATGGTTACGGTTTTTACGTACCATATCTCTTTATACGCCTGCACCGGGGAGCCCGGGCTATCGCAGTTTGATTTCATTTGTGCACAGATAGGCCCTATTGGGGGTTGTTGTGTGCCCGTCCACTTGGTCATATACCTTGAGAAAGAAGAATTATTGCAGGGGTTGTTAAAGCACAACTGGACAGAATCCGGTTCCGCATTTCCCGAGCAATCCCTGTACAGTTTAAAGAAAAACTGGTAGGTAGAGTCTGAGATATGTATATATATCAGTTCGCCGCCTGCAGCGTAATTAGCTTTTGACGAATTAGGGAGGCTGAATAATACAGTCAGTACAAGCAGGATATGAATACAAGCCTTTTTCATAAGGATGTTGTTTTTTAAGGTTTTTAACTAAGACATACCATTAGAAAAATCAGTTGGTGTATTTTCACCATAAAACACAGAGATGTCCCCAAAATTTTTTAAAAAGCCTGCCGATTTCAGGAAATGGCTGGAGAAAAACCATGAAAAAGCAACTGAACTATATGTTGGCTTTTATAAAACGGGAACTGGTAAACCCAGCATCACCTGGCCCCAATCTGTCGACCAGGCTTTATGCTTCGGCTGGATAGACGGCATACGCAAAAGCATAGATGAAGAAAGCTATATGATACGTTTTACGCCTCGTAAGCCCGGCAGTATATGGAGCATGGTGAACATCAAAAAGATGGAGCAGTTAAAGGCTGAAGGTTTAGTTCACCAAAAGGGCCTGGCTGCTTACGAAAGACGTAAAGACGAAAAATCAGCCATCTATTCTTTTGAACAGCACAAAGACAGTATCAAATTACCCCCTGAATTTGAAGCGGATTTCAAAAAGAACAAAAAGGCATGGAATTATTTTCATCATTCAGCTCCGTCATACAAAAGGGCTGCCATATGGTGGGTTATCAGCGCTAAAAGAGAGGCTACCCGCATCAACCGTCTGCATACACTTATTCTGGATTCTGAAGCGGGGCTGAGGATAAAGGAACTGCGCAGGTAGAAACTTCCTATAATCCTATGCCAATAAATATGCCTGCTGACTGAAACCTGTCTGCAAATATGCTATTGCCTATGTAAGTACGGTCAGTGCCAAAATAATATATTTCCGTCCTGTTGATTTTGCGGCTGCCCCCGGTACTGACATCAACGCCTATTCTTAGTTGATTTTTTCCAAGCTTCAACCTGTAAGCCAGCTGTAATGAAATGAGTGTATTCAAAGGAAGAAAATTAACATCGGCCCGGTTGCCCCAGTTTTGGTTCGTGTACATCGCCAGGTCAGTATATACAGGGTCTGTTATGTTCATTGCAGTAATGCGTTCTTCAACCTGGCCGGACAGTGGAATGCTGGTAGCAATTCCCAGTGAAACATCCAGTTTGTTTTTACCTATTGGGAATGCATATCCCATACGGGCAAAAGGGTCAACATAAGAATTTGGGTACCTTATCACATCAGTGTATACAACTGATGAACCGCTATACCCGGCTTCTGCAGCACTGTAATTAATTTCCAGTTTTTGCCTGACGGTTTTAAAGTCAATACCTACTGCGAAAAACAAACGTCCCGGAAGTTTCCAGAATACTTCAGCACCTATACGCCCACCCACGGCGTTAGCTACACTCGGTGGGTTTGACAACGTAGTATTATGTGTTACATCGCCTTTGTTCAAATGATAATCGGCACCTGTACTTACAAACAGTGACCGTTTTATGCCATCACCGGCAAATGTGGAAGAAAAGGCGAACAATAAAGTTATCAATAAGATGTAATACACTTTCATGTGAATGATATGGTGTTTTAAGGGGTCAATATAAATTCAACTGTAGTGTCTGCCAGTCGTGAATTTTTATCCGTAATTAATTCTACAATAAACTGCTGTACATGGTAATTGCGTGGAGGCTCGTTAAAATGAATGTAGAAAACCGGGCTTCTTGTACCGTACAAGCCCCCTGCATTGAAGTTCTGTAACATTTCCTGTTTGGAAACAGAATCACTTCCTGACTGTGAGTAAGAGTACGTGCAGGTTTCCGAGATGTCATCCATCGAGGTATAGATGCTGTTATAGTCATATACAGGCCTGATATGGAGGTCGTGTATTTCCTCCAATGGTACCAGGACGGGTTCTCTAACCGAGAGGGCATATGCGCTATTGGCGGGCAATATATTGGTTGTTGCCAACTGTATTTCCTGTGTGTTGAGCCTCAATTCGATATTAATCCTGTCAAGGGGTACAACTGATGACTCAGGCAGCGGCACGTTATTCGTAAACAAGGTAGCGCCCGGTGGCATGTATATGTATTTAATGGGTTTGCGGTTACACCCTGTATATATCATGAAGGTCGCCGTCAGCAAAAAGAATGGTCGGATAAGCAGTTTCAGGTTCATGTAGCTGATTACACCAATTAATATGCCAAAAAATCTATAAATGGTTAACCCGTGTAGTATATTAATGTACGGTTAATAAGCTTTAGCCGAATATCCTGGCCAGTCCAATAAAAACGATAATCACCCCAACGCTAGTAAGGCCGTATAATATTATTGCTGTGGCTGACGAAAAAGCAAGTGTAAGTATGCAACTGATAAGGCAGAGCAGGGCACCGGCCAGAATGTAATATAGGCCAATAGTGGTATTGCGTGCATTGCGCATTTTTTTGAACTCACGCAGCATATCAGGAACATTGCGCTCGTCAATGCCCATTTTCAACAGTTCAGCCTCTACCTGTTTATTATCCAGCCCACGGGATAACCACTCAACTGAGAGGTCTTGCACGGATAGTTTTACTTCAGCCATAGTACTCTAAATATAAAAAAATATTTTTTCAATATGTCAAATTTTGCTCAAAAGGAATTGTGAACGGTGAACAATCCTTATCTTTAAATGAAGAAAGAATATACCATGCTGAAAAGAAACGGAATATCATTTTTTACCGCTGCCCTGTTGACGTTATTAATAGCATCGTGTGGCAAAGACGAACCCTTAAGCCCCTATGTGCCTGATGATTCAGGTGATTTTAAATATAAAATAACTGGCCTGAAGGATACTTCATTAGAGCGTACAGGTGAGGTACGTTACCTGATTGCTGTAGAAAAAGAACAGGGGCAGGCTCAATCCGTTACTCTCTCTACTGAGGGGCTCCCTAAAGGAATGGAGGTGCTTTTTGAACCTGTGAACGGGGAGAAAGCTTCGTATAATACTACCATTATTATAAAGAATACAAGAGTACCCGAAGGTGTGCATAAAATAAATATCAGGGGGGCAAGCATTACTACGGGTATCAGCAACTATTATATCAATGTAAACGTATTGCCTTACACCAATGCAGCTATTGGATTAGTAGGTACTTTTACAGAAACTGGCCAATGCAGCAAGACAGGAAATGTAAATGACAATGTAAACATCGTGGCTGATGAAATAGTGAAAAACAGGATACATATCAAGGGTTTGTTCAGCGGTGTGATGACCAACGAAATTTACGCGGATATCAATCCTGCAGATAAAACGCTAACTATACCATCGCAGGTGGTAAACGACCTTACCTACAAGGGTGATGGTACTTATGATGATGATAAACTGGTGATTAACTATACCATGAATGGGGATGTGATTAATAACAGTTGTTCTTCAACACTTGCCAGGAATTAATCGATTACAATCGTATCCTTGCCTGCCACTTTGCTGATATGACAGCAGTCGGCTGATATTGTATATGTCTCATCAACCACCGTTGAGTTGTTTAATCTGCCAATAAATCGGAATTGTAATTGCTTGTTGTACATTTTACTTACATAGCTGTCATCCAAAACAGTATAGGCGCCTTCAGGCCAGGTGCCATTATTGTTTCTTAGCGTATCGCCTGTTGCAATATTTATAGTGTAATAATCCTGCAGGTCAACATTGTTGCCACTCTTATCTGTCACAGTTACGTTGACAGCTGCAAATATTTCCGTACAGATAGAACCGTTGCAGTCAGATTTTTTCTTGTTGCATTGCATAGCCATAAGAGGCAGGGCCAAAGCTAATATGAATACCTTGCGCATTAGTTTTTTTACGGATATACAGGCAAAAACTATGCCATTACCTTATTACCCATTTCAGGGTTTGTTTTTGCATGCCCATACCGGAAATATTTACCAGGTAAACGCCTGCAGAAATGTCCGGTAAGTCTAGGTTGATACGATCGCCCGATGTATGCAGTTGTAATTTTTGCGTGCTGAGTTGTCTGCCGGTTATATCTGTTATCCCGATTGTTACTTCTGAGTTCGTTTGGCACCGTATATCCAATACGGATATGCCGGAAGAGGGATTAGGATAGATATTAGCCTGTACGGATGCTAAATGTGCATAGTTTATTGCTGCAGGGTGACGCACATAGAATGTGTCTTGTGCGGTGGAGATATTAGTTATTTCAACACCTTCATGGTCAATAAATATAGTCTTGTTGTATGAAAGCGTAACCAATGTACCGCCCGTTGCAGATGCCGGTATTTTAAATTCAAGGTTAGCAATCAAGCCATGCCCGTTTACATCTTGCTTATCTGTGCGTGCATAGGCCCAGTCTATTGAGGTTGGAGATACGTCTTTGGAAAAACTAAGGGTATTAGAAGTATTGCCCAGCCAGCCGTTAGAGTAAGTTACAACTGGTGGTGATGCCAGGCTTAATCCATCTACAAGTATATTAGTTGCCAACCCATATATCTTGTTAATTGGGTTGGTACTATTACCCAGCATTATTTTTATCGATACTGTTGAATCTGGGTTGGGATTAATGCCGCTATGGTCAAAGTATAATTCAGAAAGACCAGTCGTATTTGGCCTGGGGGCTGTTGCGCTATAGTTTTGCCTTATTGCGGCCAGGTCTGCGGTATCTACAATACCATCCCCATTACAGTCTGCGTGTTTCTTATCTATGTTGTTCATAAATGAGCCATTCCAGAAATCACAGTATTGCGGCGTCCAACTTATATTGGCACCAGGCCTCGCCGCACCGGTATCGTTATAGTTTATTGCTATAGCAAGGGGATCATAGATGTCCACAATTTTATCAGCATTTGCATCTCCCGGCCATACAGAGTCTGCACTGCAATCACGTACCAATACAGTATATATGTATGTGGCTTTACCTTTTAGTCTGCAAGAGTTGTCTGTAGCAGTAACATTGATATTAAAGAAAGGGAGTTGGGAGGGTGCTACAGACAAGGGAGTCTGCCAGGCAATACTGCCTGACGCAGTGCCAATACCATTAGTTGTTACCTTGTTGAAATTCCAGCCGCTGCCAAGAGTAGGAGAGGAGATTTCAATTTTTACTGAGTCTGCAGGATTGGCATCTGTAAAGTTGAACTTTAATTGGTTGTTACGGCCCGGACATGTATATGTTATCATGTTGGCTGTGCTCGTAGGTTGGGGTATAGTTAATGCACTTCCTGCACCGGCAGACGTGCATATTACGATAAAGTCACGTGTGGTATACCCAATCAATGAACCATTTCTGTATTCCTTTATGTTCATAGCAAGGGTGTATTTCCCTACCGCTGCTGATTTAAGTACCATATTGTTCTTCCCATCAATATAACATAGCCCACCCGTACCGAAAGGGGACGCTACATTGTAGCCCGGATAATATGGTACCCCTAAGCCAAGGCTTGAGACTGGTTGTATAAATTCGTATGCTACACTGTCACCATCGGCATCGTATGCAGTGAGTGGAATTTTAACGCTATCGTTGATGAATATAGCATGTGGTGGATAATCAGGAACCACGGCACTAGTATTACGTAAAAAAGATACAGCCGGAGTATTTACATGAAAGCTTTGCCCGCTTGCGCCCTGTAGATTTGTAATGCCAAAGTTCCGATTACTGTTCGAGAATATAAAATACCAGTCATTTGCAATTACAGGTAAAACTATAGTATCTGAATATGTGGCTGCAATATAGCCGGGATATGTTGAATTGATATTGGTGCAACTGGTAATCGTTCCTGTACAAAATGGCTGCAAAGTATCATTGCTGATACGAACCAGGTTTTTATTAACTATTTGGCTTTGCTGTTTCGACTCAGCATATACACCTATAAACGTGGGCAGGTCTATGGCACCGGTTTCACAGGTCTTGTATAATGTAAGGTGCAGGCGGTATTTTCCTTGCGAAATATATTCGTAACGTAAATGTGCTCCTGTAAAATGATTGGCAAATGACACAAAGGCCAGGCACATGTACAATATTGTCAATACAAATTTATTCATCAAAAAACTGTGCTTGATTCTGATAAATATAGGTATAAAGGCTGAAAGGGTAAAAAACTATTAAAGTTATGGTTGTGTAGCAGTGTAAATAACACCTACCGTATAGTCACCGGCGGGAAATTCAACACCGGGTGTGGCCCTGTAACTCACAGAAAATGTTTTATTGTCACCGTTTTTACAATTGAGTAACAGATCGCGTGGATTGGCTGATAGCGGTGCATAAGACCGGAATGCCCCGGCAATGTTACCCCCGGTGTTATTTTCGTTCACTGCCAGGAAAAGTGTATTATCAACCGGCATTTCAGGGCCGGGAAACGCATTGCCGCTATAGGAAAAAACGGGTGAGTTGGCACGTACGTTGACAACAAAGTCCCGGTTTGAATGAACAACGAACTGTTGATTGCCTGATTCGACACCATTTACGTAGTTAGTAACGTTGTTGAAACCAAGCTTTACGTTGGACGAACCTGATGCGGTAATTTGAATTGTGGGTTCCAGTTGTACGGTAATCATTTGAGATGCCGAAGCAGATTGCTGAGCATAGGTAAGCCTGCAGGGTATGGCGATAATAATAAAGAATAATATCATTTTCATTTTTTATTTACCGACATCTGTCGCTACCGGTTTCACTTCTATGGTGCTCTCAATTGCTTCTAACGAAAGGTCTTCTCCTGCATCCAGTATACCCAATACGTTGTATTTGCCTACGGGAAGGTTTTTGGGAAGTTCGAATGTTACCAATCTTACCTGGTCGGGAAACATTGGGAATTCGATGAAATCCAGTTTGGTTTGCTCTCCGTTGGCCGCCGCCAGTTCCAGGTGTGCTTTACATTCTATCATTACATCACCCGTGTTTTTACAATACAAGTCGTACGCATTAGCAATTTCACGGTTGGGTTTCAAATCCAATACTTTTATGCTTTTTTCCGTCGCATTAGGTGGGGTCTGATATATGTGTACGCCCACCCTTATCAGGTTCTTTACAGTAGCCTGTGCGTTTTTATCGTTCCTGCTTACGTTCTCTTCTACCGTTTCTATAAACAACATTGCCCATTTCATTTCTTCTGATGCCTCGGGCGTTGAGGGTGCCAGCATCTGTACTGTCAGCTGGGTTGATTCTCCCGGTTGCAGTTCAATAAAGTTTTTATCAATAGTCAGCCACCTGGCGCAAGAACGTGGTATGCTGGCCGGCTCATAATAAATATGCCCGCCTGTGGAGTCTCTTACCCAGTCGTTCAGGTATATCCTGAATTGTACTTTGTTGCCTGAGCCGTTAGAAAGGTTGATTACCTGTGCCTCGCTTTGGCCGCTTGCCAGTCTGAAGTCAAGCGTAGTAGGGTATACACCCAGGTTTTGCGCGTTCACAGTAGTCGCAAAACTTAGTATGATGAAGGATAATATTGCTAAAAAAAGGAAGTTGCGTATCATATGAGTAAGTATACCATGCAAAAAAACTATTTTTGTTGGTGATAACAAAGCAAATAGCCATAAATTCATGATTAGGGCCTTTTACGTTCTGGCGTTGATATTGTTTACAGGTATGTACACCTTTTCCGATGGCAGCAGTGTCAATGGAAACGATGACGATGACAAAAAAGCCGGCAAAAAGGACGATGATGGTGATGATGAAGATGCAGGAGGGAATGCTAATAAGAACAATTACATTGAGGTAAATACACTCTCTAATCTCCAGTTCTCCATAACACAGCCGGAAGAATTTGAAAACACCCAAACAGTGCACAACGGCATAAAATTGCAGATTAAAACGCGCAATAGTAATAGTTCTGTTTATGCCAAAATAGCAGACTACACCACACCTTCCGGTGCTAATAAAAATACTGTTCCGCTGGCTCTGAAACACAAGCAGGATAATTCAGGTAATGTTTACGGCCTTGTTACCACACCACTACAACTTACCTACCAGGATCAGCGCTTGTTTGTACAACCGAAGGCCAACCAGGCTTTCAATTTTTTTTATGACCTGCAATTGTTGCCACTGGGTTATGATTATCCGGAAGGCCAGTATAACTTCACTATAATGTTTACTATGACACAACCATGAGGGTGCTGATAACAATAATTGCTTTCGTGGCCATCTCAATAGTAAAGGCCAATGCCCAGGGGTTTACCGGTTCTGTTCAGGGTAGCTTTATTGTATATTCTACACAGTCCATTACTGTCACCGCCCTGGGGGGGGTTATCAGTTTCGACAGCCCTAACGATTATTTTAATGGTGTAGTCGCTAATAAATACGCGAATATTCAAATTAAGAGCAATACCAACTGGATAATCAGTTTTTCAGCTCAAAGCACCTATTTCACAGGACTAAGCAAAGGTGCCAGTACTGATATGCCATCTACTGTTATGGGTATAAGGAAGAACGGCCATAGCACGTTTAAGACGCTCACTACCCAAAGCCAGCAATTAGAGAGCGGGTCTAAAGGAAGCAAAGGGAACAAACATGATTTTGATATAGATGTCAATTTCAGTCCAGGGTTCAAATACAGCGGTGGTTTGTATAGCATCGGTGTGGTGTACACCCTCACCAAACAATAGTCCTCCCCCTCAAAATCCCCCTTTAAATACCTCAGAATACTGTAATTTTATACCTCTCTTTTAAATAAAATAATAATGAAACGTTTTTTGATTGCCCTTACAGCGGCCGTAGTTATGTACGCTCCGAAAGCTATGGCTAAGGCTAAACTGGTTGAGACTGTTGCTAAAAAGCAAGGCAAGCTGGTTATCCCTTACAAAAAGTATGTGTTGGACAATGGTCTCACTGTCATAGTACACG
>JACFNS010000042.1:9716-10005 GCA_019454705.1 Taibaiella sp.
ACCATTCAGACCCGATAGTACATGTTGATGTGACCTACCATGTTGGCTCTGCCAGGGAAGAAATAGGTAAATCGGGCTTTGCACACTTTTTTGAACATATGATGTTCCAGGGCTCTGATAACGTAGCTGATGAGCAGCATTTTAAAATAATCACTGAAGCGGGTGGTACTCTGAACGGTACTACCAACCAGGACCGTACCAACTACTTCGAAACAGTGCCCAGCAACCAACTGGAAAAAATGCTTTGGCTTGAGGCAGACCGTATGGGCTTTTTGCTGGATGCGGTGAC
>JACFNS010000042.1:10015-11690 GCA_019454705.1 Taibaiella sp.
AAAGGGCTACGGTAAAAAACGAGCGCGGCCAGCGTTATGACAACGTGCCTTACGGCCTGCTGCGCGAAAAATCGGCAGAAAGCCTCTATCCTTATGGCCATCCTTATTCATGGTTAACTATCGGGTATATTGAAGACCTGAACAGGGTAGATGTAAACGACCTGAAAAACTTCTTCCTGCGCTGGTATGGCCCTAATAATGCAGTGCTGACTGTAGGTGGCGATGTAAATACAGAGGAAGTAGTAAAGATGGCTGAGAAGTATTTCGGCTCTATACCCCGCGGACCTGAAGTAACACCTACAGTTCTTCCTGCTGTTAAGCTGGAAAAAGACAGGTATGTATCGATGCTGGACAACTATGCGAAGCTGCCTATGCTGCATATCGTTTACCCTTCGGTTCCTAACTACCATCCCGACGAAGCTGCACTGGATTGCCTGTCTGAAATAATGGGCCAGGGCAGGAATTCCATTATCTACAAAAACCTGGTAAAGTCACAGAAAGCAGTTAATGCACGTGTGTCTAACCCATGCAGCGAGCTGGCAGGTGAGTTTACCATTTCAGTTGTGCCATACCCCGGCAATAAGCTGAGCGATATGGAAAAATTGGTAAATGAAACACTTGCTGAATTTGAACAACGCGGAGTGTCTGACGAAGACATTGAAAAATTCCGCAACTCTATGGAAGCAGACCTTATTAACCGTATGGAAAGCGTTTCTGGAAAAGTTTCTACACTGGCGGCATTCCACACCTTTACGGGTGATGCTAATCGTATACAGAAAGAACTGGACAGGTACACCAGCGTTACAAAAGAAGATGTGATGCGCGTGTACAATAAATATATCAAAGGCCAGAACAGGGTGGTATTAAGCGTTACTACTAAAACAGATGCTGACAATAAAGCCGCTGCTGATAATTATGTAAGGTCTGAAAATGGCTACAAAGCCCCCGATTATGGCTATGCAGGGTTGAAGTATAATAAGGCAAAAGACAACTTTGACCGTAGCAAAATGCCCGGCAACGGCGCTAACCCAGTTGTGAATGTTCCCGAATTCTGGACAAAAGAACTGCCGGGTAAGATTAAGGTAATAGGTACCCAATCTGATGAGGTGCCCGTAGTAACATACCTTATCGAATTCAAAGGCGGACACTTGCTGGAAGCCGGCCAATTGGATAAAGCCGGCCTGGCTGATATGTTTGCTACCATGATGGAAGAGGATACCAAAAACTATACAGCCGAAGAGTTTAGTGTAGCATTGGATAAATTAGGTAGCAGCATCAGCATAGGTGCATCATTGGATGGCATCAATGTAACTGTGCGCAGTTTATCTAAGAACATTGATAAAACAATGGCATTGCTGGAAGAAAGGCTGTTGAACCCTAAGTTCACACAAGAGGATTTTGACAGGAATAAGAAGCAAGCTATGGAAGGCCTGAAGAATGCAATGGTAAGGCCCAACTATGTAGCCAGCACAGTTTACGACAAAATACTATACGGTAAAGATAACGTCCTTGGCTGGCCCACTTCAGGTACTATGCAGACTTTGCAAAACATACAACTTGCTGATGTAGAGACTTATTATAAAAACTACTTCTCTAAACAGGAGGCGAAAGTTGTAGTAGTGGGAGATATTAAACAGGAAGCAGCAATGAAAAATCTTGCGTTCCTGCAAAAACT
>JACFNS010000043.1 GCA_019454705.1 Taibaiella sp.
GATAAATATAAGGCAAAGCATAGCTGTGTGTGCCAGGTACCAGCCTTTGCGCTTAATATATACTACACCCCAGGCCAACGCGGCTATAAGCAATGCGATAAATACGAAGGCGCCTGTGTCGAAAGGCATGCCCATATTGTTAACAAAGAACAAGTCGAGCTTGGATGCAATAATTGGCAGCCCTTGCAGTACTCCGAACTGCACCAGCCCCAGGATGGCACAACCAACCAGGAAAGCGATAAATGTACCGAATGGCGTCACCTCATATTTACGGAAATAATACACCATAGCTATAGCAGGTATCGCCAGCAAGTTCAGCAAGTGGATACCTACAGACAAGCCCATCATATAAGCGATGAATACCAGCCACCTGTCGGCGCCGGGTTTGTCAGCCACGTGTTCCCATTTCAATATAGCCCAGAATACCAGCGCTGTAAAGAAGGACGACGTTGCATACACCTCTGCTTCTACGGCTGAGAACCAGAACGTATCAGAGAATGTATAAGCCAATGCACCTACCAGGCCGGCACCCATTATCAGCATCACCTGGTTGCTGTTGGGTTCGCCCTCGCGGCCTATCATTAATCTGCGTGCAAAGTGCGTAATCGTCCAGAACAGGAATAAAATAGTCAATCCGCTGGCTATTGCCGACCATGCGTTCATCATCATCGCCACTTTGTGCACATCGCCAAATGCGAACAGGCCAAACAGCCTTTGTATCATCATGAAAAGGGGCGCACCGGGCGAGTGGCCTACCTCGATTTTGTGTGCACAGGAAATAAATTCTCCGCAGTCCCAGAAACTGACGGTGGGTTCCATCGTTACCAGGTAAACAGTTGTGGCAATAATACCCGTAATCCAACCTACCAGGTTGTTGACTTTGCTATAGTTCATGCAAGATTAGTTTGACAGGCAACAAAAATAGAAAAATACACGTATGCGCCTAATGGCTGCAAACGAATTAACATTTCTATTATTTCACCCGTGTAGTGAGTTCTTAAGAGTGCAATATAAACTATATCAGTAAGTGGTTGAGGTTTTTTAGCTTTTCAGGCTCTATTATCTGTGCCAGTTGTATCTCGGGCATGGTACGCAGATGAGTAGCGAGTGTATGTGCATCATGCTCCGCAGTAGGCCCGCTAACGAGCCATAGGTAATCCAGTTGTTTTATTTCAGGTAATAATGCCTTTTTTTCGCTTTGCAGCTTATACAGCAGGTGTTTACAACTGCTGTAGGGTTCCTGGTATTGATATAAAGAAAAGAAGTGTACCTGGTCTTTGGCAGGTCGGTATTCCACGTCGCTTTCCGGCTCGCGCACAAACGAAAAATCAAATGCGTTATTAACTGCCAGGCAAAACCTGTATCCCGGTACCGCGCTGCCTATGCCTATCATAGCCGTGTCCGAAAAAAAATCTTCGGTGGCGCCGCTCATGTCTAAGACTAATTTGCCGGACATATTATAATAACTATACTTGATTGTAAAGTTAGCCATATGAGGCCTGAAAATACTGTGCCGGGTATTTTTTTTATTTTTTTGGAAAAAACTGTCCCGGTATTATACTTTTGCCGGGTAATACTCATTTACTGATATAAGATTAAGGCAGCAACAATTAGCTGCTTTACCTGTTTTAATAGATTTATATGGTTGACGTACTGTTGGGGCTGCAGTGGGGCGATGAAGGGAAAGGCAAAATCGTAGATTATCTGGCCGCTGGCTATGATATTATAGCCAGGTTTCAGGGTGGGCCAAACGCTGGCCATACATTATACCTCGATGGTAAGAAGGTGGTATTGCACACCATACCTTCGGGTGTATTCCAGCCACACTGCCTCAACCTGATAGGCAATGGCGTGGTAATCGACCCCGTTACACTCAAAAAAGAAATTGAAACTATCATAGCCATGCAGCCTGACCTGAAAGAAAGGCTGTTCATTTCTCAAAGGGCGCACCTCATTACACCTACGCACCGCGCCCTGGATGCTGCATCAGAAGCAGCGAAGGGCAAAGAGAAAATTGGCTCTACACTGAAAGGTATTGGCCCCGCTTATATGGATAAAACCGGTAGGAATGGTTTGCGTGTTGGCGATATGCTCAATATGGAAAACTTCAAAGCCAAATACACCAAGCTGAAAGATAAGCACAACGAAATGCTGGCCCAGTATCAATACGATAATGACATTACAGAATGGGAGCAGCAGTTTTTCGAAGCGGTAGCCTTCCTGCGCGAATTGCAGATAGTTAATGCTGAATATTGGCTGGATGCACACCTGAAGAATGGCAAGAAAATATTGGCAGAAGGCGCGCAGGGCAGTATGTTGGATATTGACTTCGGGACATACCCCTACGTTACCTCATCCAATACAATAGCCGCAGGTGTGTGCAACGGCCTGGGTGTAGCACCGTCAACCATCGGCGATGTGTATGGAATTACCAAAGCTTATTGTACACGTGTAGGTAGCGGGCCATTCCCTACCGAGTTGGAAGATGAAACAGGAGAAGCGTTAAGAAAAGCAGGAAATGAATTTGGAGCTACCACAGGCAGGCCCCGCCGTTGCGGCTGGATAGACCTCGTAGCGCTTAAATACGCAGTGATGCTGAGTGGTGTAACCAAATTAATTGTTACTAAAACAGATGTACTGGATAATTTCACCCCTTTGAAAGCCGCCGTTGCTTATATTGCAGACGGTACAGAAACTGTTGAGATGCCTTACGACCTTTGCCATACAACTGTTGAGCCTGTGTACAAAACATTTAATGGTTGGGAACGCCCGATTAATGAATGTTCTACCTACGAGGAAACTCCGCAGTCTTTCAAAGAATATTGTGATTTTGTAGCAGAATATTTAGGTACAGAAATTGCTTATATTTCAAACGGAACAGGCCGCGACCAACTGCTGAAAAAAAACTGATAAAATACTTTGTATCTGAAAAAAAAATGTGAATTTAGCCGAAGCAATTAAATAATTAAGCGATCAAAATTATATGAGTGCTATGAAATCAGGAACACTAACCACAGCGGAGATAAAGGAAGAGAAACAACCCGCTACTTCATCTGTAAGAGTAACTCCTTCAGGTGTATTGACTACAACTTTGCCGGAGGAGGAAACAGAAGAAGAAACCGGTAACGCATTGTTGGAGCGCATCATTAATCAGCCGCTTGCCGCTAAGTCTAAAAAAGACGATGATGATGACGACGACGACGATGATGATTTTGACGACGATGATGATTTCGATGAGGACGATGATTTTGAAGAAGAAGAAATTGACGAAGATTTCGAAGAGTTTGATATGCCAAAATCAAAGCCTGGTACACCCGGTAAGAAGAAAGCCGGCGAAGATGACGATTTCGAGCTGGAAGAAGACTTCGACGACTTTGATGATTTTGATGACGACGACGATGATGATTTCTAAACATCATGCCCGTACTACGCAATAAAGCTTCGTTCAGTATCAATGCTGAACAATATGAACTAATAAAACAACGGATGCTGAACTGGTCAAAACAGTTCAGCATTCTTCTTTTCCTGGATAGCAACGGCAATAGGGATAAATACAGTCGTTACGATTGCCTGATGGGAGCAGGTATGCACAATGCAAAGACCATATCGTCGTTGGAAGATTTGCATCAATTTCATACCACAAACAAAGACTGGCTGTTGGGGCATATCAATTACGACTATAAGAACAACCTAGAGCCCAAATTATCCTCCTGTCATGAAGCTGTTGTTGGTTTCCCCGATTTCTTTTTCTTTCAGCCCCTAGTTGTCTGTTATATCCCTGCCGGCACCAACGAGTTGATAATCGAAACCCTGTTTGCCGGCCCGCAACAGGTTTACAACGAGATTATTAACAGCCCTGCGGAAATAACGGATGATATTCCGGAAGTCAGCTTTACCAGGAGGACAGATAAGGAGGTGTATCTCGATACTGTTGATAAGCTTCGCCAACATATAAAGGAAGGCGACTGCTACGAAATAAACTACTGTACTGAGGGTTATGCTGAAGATGTGGAGATTGAACCCGTAGCCGTATTCGGTGCGCTCAATAAATTATCACGCGCGCCATTCGCAGCATATTACCGCAACAATCACAGGTATATGGTATGTGCCAGCCCGGAGCGGTATATCAGGAAAGGGGGTGATACTATATTGTCCCAACCTATTAAAGGTACAGCCCGCAGGGGGCAAGACGAGGCGGCCGATGCGGCAATCAAAAGCGAACTTTTCAACAGTATAAAAGACAGGGCTGAAAATGTAATGATAACCGACCTGGTGCGCAACGACCTGGCACGTAGCTGCGAAACTGGCAGTATCCAGGTTGATGAGCTGTTTGGTATGTACACATTCCCGCAGGTACACCAGATGATATCAACCATCAGCGGTAGGCTGGGGCAGGGTAGGCCATTTACCGATGTGTTGAGATACTCTTTTCCAATGGGGAGTATGACTGGTGCGCCCAAGATAAAAGTGATGGAACTGATAGACCATTATGAAGACACCCGCAGGGAGTTGTTTTCGGGTACGGTCGGTTACATCACCCCGGGTGCAGAGTTCGACTTTAATGTAATTATCCGAAGCCTGTTTTATAATGCTGATACACGAAGGCTCAGTTACCAGTCGGGTGGGGCTATTACTTACGACAGCATCCCCGAAAGTGAATGGGAGGAAATGCGCCTGAAAGCCTGGGCCCTGGAAAGAATATTCACCAAAGAGTAAAAGATTAGAGGTCTTTGCCCATTACGTAATCGTTCATCCAATAGCCACTACCTATATCTATGTCTTCTTCGTAGGCTATTATATATCCCATCTTTTCGTAGAAATTTTTTGCCGGGTTGTGCCTGTTCACATTCAGTTCCAGCCTGTTTGCACCGTTCAGTTTAGCTTCCTCCTCTACCGCTTGCAGCAATATGCGTCCGTATCCTTTACCATGTCGGTTGGTCAGGCAGTACAGCTTATGTAGTTTATACACTTCTTTATTTTCCAGCCTGGGGCTATATGCGGCAAAACCTACGGGTTGCCCTTCATCTTCCAGCAGCAGGTAGGTTTGCGAGCCGTCGTCCAGTTGCCTTGCAATTGTCTCGATACTGTAAAATAGCTCAATCATGTAGCCAACCTGTTTTTCTCCTATTATAGGCACGTAGGTGGGCCACCATACTTCTTCTGCTATCTGCCTTATTGCCGCGGTATCTTCCGCCGTTGCTTTCCTGATATGTATCATCTCTGTAGCTGTGGCGAATATATAAAGAAAACTGCCTGTAGGGTATAATTAAGCCTATGATTTCAAGCCTTTTTGCCAATACATTTTTTTAGCTCCCGTTGTTTTTTTTCAGGATGAGTAGTATATTCACGCTATATGAAAAAAGCATTTATCATCTCAGGTGTTTTGACTATTACGATTGCCCTTATGCAGTCCTGCGCTCCTAACCGTAGAATGCCACGTCCGCAAAGGCATCCTACTCCGCCTGGTAAGTTCGTGCTGCAACAGGCTCCTGTGCAGCCAACTGCTACAGCAGTGCTGGGCGCATAAGTTTTTCACTGGATAATTTTTATACTCCGTACGCGGCAATGTGTCTGCCTGCACAGGTTAATACTTTGCGTATTATCTTTGGTTTATGTACAGGATAATATTGTTTATAGTACTGTGTCAGGTACATGATTCGTTATTGTTTGCACAACGTATCACCAATCCTCATGGTATAGAGAATACGGGTACTACACCCCGGTATGATGACGTAAGACGGTTTTATGAGGAACTGGCAAATCGCCACACAACAGTGCAGGTGCATACTGCCGGCCCCACCGATACAGACGATTCGCTGTTGGTAGTTTACTATTCTTCTGACAGTAAGTTTGATGTACCCGGTTGGAAGAAACAGGATAAACTCATCATATTCATCAACAACGGTATTCATCCGGGAGAGCCCGATGGCATTATAGCCAGTATGCAGTTGCTTTGGGATATTACACAACAGAAAATAAGGCTGCCCGATAATGTAGTTCTTGCTATAATACCGGTATTTAATATAAGTGGCGCGCGTAGCCTGCGTCAATACACACGTGCCAACCAGAACGGCCCTGCCATTACCGGCTTCAGGGGCAATGCGCAAAACCTGGACCTGAACCGCGATTTTGTAAAAATGGATGCACGCGAAACCCGCAGTATAGTAAGGCTCTTCCATAGCCTGGACCCCGATGTATTGGTGGACAACCACGTAAGCAATGGCGCCGATTACCAGCATGTGATGACGCTGTTGAGTACCCAATGCAATAAGCTGGGTGGCCCTATGGGCGATTACCTCAACAAGACTTTTGAACCAGCCCTGTACGATGATATGAAACAGCGCGGCTTCGACCTGCTGCCCTATGTAAATGTATGGGGCACTGTGCCGGACAACGGTTGGGATGCCTTTATGGAGATTCCTCGTTTTTTCAGTGGGTTCGCTGCTATGTTCCATACTTATGCTTTCGTTGCCGAAACCCATATGCTCAAACCTTTTCCTGTCCGCGTCAAATCTACCTACGAACTGATGCTGAGTATCATAGAACATACATCGGCTAATGCAGCAACTATACGCACCACCCGGCAGCAGCAAAAACAATGGGTGGCAGGTAGCGCAGAACTGGCTATTGATTGGGGTGTAGATACCACACAGCCCACCAACATTGAATTAAAGGGCTATGAAGCCGGCTATAAAAGCAGTGATATTTCCGGCCAGCCGCGTTTGTTTTACGACCGCAGTAAACCGTTCATCAATAAAATACCTTTTTACAATACCTGCACCACAAAGCGGAAAACAGATGTGCCGCAGGCATACATTATACCGCAGGGTTGGAACAAAGTTGTAAGCCGGCTAAAAGCGAACAGCGTTAAAATGCGCAAGCTGAAGACAGATACCACCATAGAGCTGACCGTATATTACATTACTGATTATAAAACTACGCCTAATCCATACGAAGGCCATTACCTGCACAGTGGGGTAGAAGTGGAGAGGCAGAAAAAGCAGGTGCAACTAAAGAAGGGAGATTACTACATACCCGTCAATCAAGCAGCTAAACGCTACCTGGTGGAAACATTGGAACCTACCGCTCCCGACGCATTTTTTGCATGGGGATTTTTTGATGCCGTGCTGCAACAAAAAGAGTATTACAGCGACTATGCATTTGAAGACCTGGCTGTAGAATTGCTGGCTAAAGACAAAAGCCTCAGGAATAAACTGGAACAGCGCAAAGCTGCCGATCCCATATTTGCCAAAGATGGTAAGGCGCAGCTCCACTTTGTGTTTCAGAACTCACTATATCACGAGCCGGAGCATATGCGTTACCCTGTGTACAGGTTAGAGTAGTTTGTCTATTGCAGCTGCCAGCTTCCTGTCTTTTTCAGTTATTATACCGCCTGCATCGTGTGAGTTCAGGTGTATTTCCACCTTGTTCCACACATTGCTCCAGTTGGGGTGGTGCCCATGTTGCTCAGCCAGCAGTGCAACCCTTGTCATAAATGCAAATGCTTCAGAAAAATCTTTAAAGGAAAAGCTTCCGTACAACTCATTATTTTGTTCAGTCCACGCCATAGTTATTTGTATTGGGTCACTAAACTATAACAGTTTTATGGCCCGGGGGTTAAATATTCCTGGAAATGATTGCAGACTATTATGTTTTTTATTTTCTTTGTCGGACTTTAAAAATCCTTACATAAATGAAAAAATACCTTTTTGCCCTATTGGTTGTGATGTCCTTTTTGTATCCAGACAATACATACGCACAATTTTCTGACCATAATGCCTGGGCCCAATGGAAAATGAATGAAAATGCAATGATGCGTGGTGGTTTTATGAACGTTGACCCATATAAAAGTCGTTTTAATGAAATTGGTATAATAGCAGGGATAGGTGCACCAACATGTAAGGCATATTACTACATTTCAGACAACAAGGGTGGGGTAAGAGAGAAATCTGTAACTGCAAAGGCAAAGATGAGTATGAACTATGGGCTGAGCATTGGTAGCGGCATCCAATTAGCAAAGTTGAGTGATAATAAATCACTTGCTTTGAACATAGCTGCTACATTTATATACTCAAAAGCCAGTATCTCCAATAACGAGTTGGCTATTAAAAACGGAACTGATTTTAAAGAAGAAGTGGAGTTGTTTCGATCAGGGTTACCTATCAGTGTTGATTACAAATCAGGGGCTGAAGCAGCTTCAGATAAATATCTTAAAAGTATGTTTGCGATGGGGGCTGGTATAGCACCCCGATTTGTTTCAGATGAGTTCACGGGCGGTTATGCGATACCATCTATGGCCCCGTTTTTAAAAGTAGAAGCAGGCTACTTTCTGGGTGTGGCATTTAAGATTAGGGCTATGTATTATTTTGGAGAACAGGTGTGGTATGATAGCTATTTTTCAGATGCTATTTCCAATGATGCACTACCCAATTATTGGGCAACATATAAATTGTATTCAAAAGGAGAGTTCCAATTGTCGCTGATTGTTATGCCTTATTCGGATTCGTGGGAGTAGTTAAACAGCCTCAAACCATACGGGCTTTTTGTTGTCCCAATCGCCATTATAATTTATAGTCAGCTCCTCACCGGCTAATACATCACGCATGGTTTTTACAGACATAGTCTTGCCATCGTAATCCATAAAGTATTCGCAGTTAGCTTTATCAGAGTGGTTGTAAACTGATATATAACCCTGTGCCATGCAGCACATGCTTCTGCCACCGGGGTGCCATTCAAATATATAGTCGTGCAGTAAAGTCTGGTCCAGCAGTTTGCGCTCTTCAGCCGTCATCACAATCACAGGCGATACTTCTACTTCAGTATCTGCAGGGATATCAAGTTCGGTAAAGACCCCGTTGCCTTTGTAAGGTGTATGTTTTATAACTATACCCGGTATGATATGCATATGCCTTAAATAATAAACCCTTCCGCAACGCAGAAGGGTTTATTTCTTAAATAATATTTGTTACAACTTGTTAGCTGATGTTTTCTCCGCCTCCAGTTCAGTTCTCTGTGCCAGTATACCACTGCGGCCTTCTTCTTCCGGCACCACTTCTACCTTTACCTTAGCCAGGCCTTTATAATGAAAGTCCAGCTTTTTGGCGCAGATGCTGGCCATATCTATCAGGCGTTTGTTGCTCTTGGCCATACGGTCGTTGATACGCACATACAGGAATTTTCCATTAGCCAGGTTAGTCACTTTTACATACGTGTTGAGCGACAAAGTATTGCTGGCGGCGGTGAACTTATCATTGCTGAATACTTCTCCTGAAGAGGTAGGCCTGCCCACAAACTTGTCGTGGTAGTAGCTGGCCACACCCTTAGCAACAGAATCTTCGCTGATATCTCTGCCTATTATCACCTGCTCCTCAGTCTGCGCCAAAACACCCTGCGAAAAGGAAATGAAAGCTAATAATATCAATATGTATTTCATGTTGTACATATTAGTAATCGGATGCAAATGTACGCTTTTTTTCCGTACCTGTGCCTATCGAAATGTTAATATCAGTCTTTCTTGCCTTTGTAAGCCGGTCTTTTTCCGCTAAAGCGCTTATTATCAACGCCTTGTGTATAGCTTCTTTCTTTAAAGCCGCCACGTCCGCCTTTATCGCCGCCTCTGCCGTAACCGCCGCTTCTTTCGCGTGAGCCACCTCTGAAACCGCCTCCGCCACCACCCGTGCGGCCGCTTTGGTCTGCCTCTTCTATACGTACCTTACGGCCTTTGTGCTTCTTTTGAGAAAGCGCGGTGATGTTGAATTCAGCCGCTGTGCCGGGTACGTTAAAGAAGCTGCTTAGCTCCCTGATAGTGATGCGTTGCACCAGGTTGGGTTCTATGTCAGTTGCGCCTGTAACGAATTCCAGCAGTTTTTGTGCTGAACTGATACCATCCTTTTCGCCCATATTCATAAACAGACGAACGCTGTCGCGGTTGCTGCTGCCGCCGCTACCTTCATAACCGGCATTCAGGTCCTTGGCGTCATCATAAGCGTCTATGGTTTGCTTCAATTGCAGCCATATCAGCCTGCGTATCAGCTCGTCTTTATCCATGTCGGCAAAACGCTCGTGTATACTGTTCAGGTACACTTCTGCAAAGTCCTTTTTAGGGTCTGCAGTGGCAATCTGCTCCAGGTGGAAGAACAGTCTTTTCCTCACCACTTCAGCGCCATCGGGTATATCGCTGCGGTTGAATTTTTGCTTCACAAGCTTTTCTATCTGGCGTATACCTGATATCTCTTTTGGAGACACGATAGACATACAGATACCTGATTTGCCGGCGCGTGCCGTACGTCCGCTACGGTGTGTGTACACCTCAGGGTCATCAGGCAGCTCGTAGTTAATTACGTGCGACAAGTCGTTTACATCTATGCCTCGTGCAGCTACGTCTGTAGCTACCAGTATCTGCAACGCTTTGCTTTTAAAACGTTCCATTACTTTCGAGCGCATGCTCTGGTCCATATCGCCATGCAGTGGGCTTACGTGATAGCCCATTTTCATCAGCTTCTCACTTACTTCCTGCGCGTCGTTTTTAGTACGGGTAAATATTACACCATAAATACCGGGTGTAAAATCCAGCAACCTGCGCAGGGTTTCAAACCTGTTGTGGTGGTTGGTTACGTAGTATTGGTGGTCAATGTTTTCGTTAGTGGCGTTTTCTTTTGCTACTGCAAATTCCTGCCAGTCGTTCATAAAACGCTTGGCTATCTTACGCACATCGTTCGACATCGTGGCGGAGAACATCCATGTCTGTTCACGCTCTGTTGCTGATTGCAATATCAATTCGATATCCTCGCGGAAGCCCATGTTCAGCATCTCGTCCGCTTCGTCCAGTACCACGTATTTCATATCTGCCAGGGATATGGCTTTACGCTCCAGTAAATCTATCAGCCTGCCGGGGGTAGCTACCACCACCTGTGCGCCTGCTTTCAGGTTGCGTATTTGTCCGCTGATGGACACGCCGCCATAAACAGCTGTGATCTTGAGACCACGCATGTATTGCCCGTACTTCTGAAATTCTGCCTCTATCTGCATACACAATTCGCGTGTAGGACTGAGGACCAATGCCTGCACATGTTTCTGTGCAACGTCAATGTTGTGCAATAGCGGAAGTCCGAAGGCGGCAGTTTTGCCCGTACCCGTCTGGGCAAGGCCAATAATGTCGTTGGGAGTAGAAAGCAGGTAAGGGATAACCTTTTCCTGGATTGGCGTCGGGGTGTCAAACCCCATTTCCGATACGGCACGTGTCAATTCTTCTCTCAATGAGAAGTCTTTGAATGTTACCATTAATTAAGAACTTAAATTTAAATGAGGCGCAAAGGTACGGCTAATTATTAACAATAAACAAAATATTTTGTTAACTGATAGATATACTAAAACGCCCCGTACAATAATGTATGGGGCGCTTTTATCAGTGTTTACCTTACTTACAACAGCTTTTCTATAAACTCATCTACGGCGTCTTTGGCATATAGGGTATCTATCCTCAGTTTAGCCGCCTGTCCCATGCTTTCCCATTGGTCTCTTTGTGCCCAGGCGCGCTCCATAGCGTTGGCTACGCAACTGGCAACAGCAGCTTCCGCTACGAAACCATTGATACCCTCGGTTACT
>JACFNS010000044.1:0-10626 GCA_019454705.1 Taibaiella sp.
ACCAGCCATGCCACATCATCGGCAGTCAGGTTGTTGCGCTCCATTATTTCAGCCGCTACATCGGCCATGTTTTTTACAGCGAACTTAAACACCGTCTTACCCTCCTGGTACACAAAGTGTTCTTTATTCATTACTGTTTCAACAGTAGCGGGTTTTACCGAGCCACCCGCCTTTTGGTGCAGGAAGGCGCGCCCCGAACCGTCAGTGTGCAGTTTCGAGTCGATAATGCCGTAACCCTCCGTATTGGGCTCCAGCAATACCGCTCCGCCCCCATCGCCGAATATGATGCAGGTAGTACGGTCTTCGTAGTTCAGTATAGAGCTCATTTTGTCTACACCTATTACCATTACCTTTTTATACTTTCCTGTTTCTATGAACTGCGAACCGGTAGTGAGTGCGAACAGGAAACCGCTGCAGGCTGCGTTAATATCGTAACCAAAGGCGTTGACAGCGCCTATTTTGTCAGCTATAATGTTCGATGTAGCCGGAAACTGCATATCCGGCGTAGTAGTAGCGCAGATGATCAGGTCCAGCTCTTCAGGCCCAATACCACGCTTTTTCAGCATTTCTTTTGCGGCCTCTACTGCTATATCGCTCGATCCTTTGCCTTCTCCTTTCAGTATCCTTCTTTCCAGTATACCCGTTCTCGTCTGTATCCATTCGTCCGTAGTATCTACTATGGTTTCCAACTCTTTGTTGGTCATTACATAGTCCGGAACATAACCGCCTACTGCCGTGATGGCAGCATGTATTTTTTGCATTTACACGTTCTTTATTATTGGCAAAATTAGGTCTTTATATTATCAATAGCTATCAGATAGGGTATTGTTGTTATGTGTCCAGTCCGCCGCATACGCCCACTACCTGCCCGGTTACATAGCTGCTCATATCCGATGCCAGGAACAGGGCTACATTGGCCACCTCATCTACCTTACCAAAGCGCGCCATGGGTATTTTGCTGAACCATGTTTCCGCACCGCCGTCTTTCAGGTAGCCGGTCATATCCGTTTCTATAAAACCTGGTGCTATGGCGTTGCAGCGTATGTTGCGGCTGCCCAGCTCCAATGCTATCGATTTGGTAAAACCTATCACACCAGCCTTGGACGCCGCATAGCTGCTCTGGCCGGGGTTGCCGCTTACGCCCACTACGCTGCTCATATTGATGATGCTGCCTGAGCGGGCCTTCATCATTGGGCGTATCACCTGCTTCGTCAGGTTGTACACCGATTTCAGGTTGGCGTTGATTACATCATCCCATTGTTCGGGTGTCAGGCGCAGCAGCAGGTTATCGCGCGATATACCGGCATTGTTCACGCATATATCTATATTACCGAATTCTTTTAATACATCGTTGGTCAGCTGTTCTGCCGATGCATAGTCGGCGGCATCGCTTTTATAGCCTTTGGCTTTTACGCCCAGCCCTGCCAGTTTTTCTTCCAGCGCCTGCGCCCGCTCTGCCGACGAGAGGTAGGTAAAAGCTATATTAGCGCCGTGCTCTGCAAACTTTATGGCTATTGCCTCGCCTATACCACGGCTTGCACCGGTTATCAAGGCTGTCTTATTCTCTAATAGTTTCATTTTGCGGAAAAGTGGATTTCTGCCGCTAAATTAATCATTAGCTTATAGAAATACACCTAATAGCGTACAATATATTGGCAACTAATAATATAAGGGCAGGCAGTAGCCCAAAGGAGAACTTGTAAAATACTACTTACTAAAACTGGCGCGGATGTTCCGTAGGGCATCCGTGTCTGGCAAGTCACCCGGTCTCTGACCGGTATTCAAGGTACTAAAGCTGACGATGCACTAAAGCATATCAATAGCCAATAAGCCCGGCTTTTGTTCATAATAGTCAATCGAGCTACTGTACAGATAATGTTGCGGTTCACGCACTATGCCGGCACGCACCGGGTTTTCGTGCAGGTAATCCAGCCGTTGTTGAAATAAGGCACCTGTACTTAATTCTACCGGGTGATAGTCCTTCTGCCAGAACTGGTACCGCTCGTTGTCATTATTGCCCCTTGCCGCAAACGAGAACATATTTAACATCCATTCTTTCCTGCTTTCAACAGCGTTATTGTTGATAGCATCAACCAGCCTGCCACTGGTATATTTCTTAAAATCCCTGATAATGAAAGGGAGGTTGGCATCATTTGCTGCACTTACTATAAGGTGAATATGGTTGTTCATCAAGACCCACGCATGTACCAGTAGATTTTTATGCTGGCGGCAATAGAGCAAGCTGTTCAATATTATATCTTTATACTCAGGCCTGCTTAGGGCATCCGCCCAGCCTGTTACCGTACTGGTAATAAAATGAGGCTTAAAACTATCCTTAACTTTATACCTGTCTGACATAATCTATTTTTCTACGAATATATCATTAAGCTGCCGGATAATAAATGCCGGTTACAAACCGGATGATCTAATAGACACGGATGCCCTGCGGAACATCCGCGCCAGTTGGTCGGGGTTGTCACCGGTCACAATTTTTTATTTTACTGAATGAAATTTAATGCGTATATTTGTTATTGAAATAACAGCATGAATATGCACACAACAAAGCCGGGAATAATGATGCCACCGCCCCCTCTAGGGCGGTTTTTTTATAAATTGTTAACCCCGGCGAATATATGTGTTAGGTTAACAAAAGTTAACAAACCGGCTGCAATAAACTCATTTTCAAATGATTATAACAACACGATATTCCGGGTAATTAAACCCGTCCATTCAATAGTTAACAACCTGGCGCAGCGAGCTCAACGAAACAAATTAATAAAAACCCGTTCGACCATGTCATCCGGGCGGGCATCAATGACCGGGTTAACATACTCACGACTCATGACTTACGACTCACAACTAAAAACCCTTATCTTAGTCAAATGAAAATCTCCTTCCACGGCGCGGCACGTACAGTTACTGGTTCCAAGCATTTAGTGCATATCAATAACCCTCAAAAGAAAATACTGCTGGACTGCGGTATGTTCCAGGGTATGGGCAAAGAAACACTGGAGCTGAACTCTAAATGGGGTTTTGAGCCGTCGGAAATTGACCATGTTATCATATCTCATGCGCATATCGACCATATAGGCCTGCTGCCCAAACTGGTAAAGGATGGCTACAACGGTAAAATATATTGTACAACGCCTACCCGTACGCTGATGGAACTGTTGCTGCTGGACTCCGCCTATATACAGGAGGCCGACGCACGGCATATCAACAAACGCCGCGACGAACAGGGCAGGGAACATATAGACCCCTTATATACAGAGGCCGATGTGCGTGAGGTACTACCCCTGATAGAAACGGTAGATTATGATACACCATTCAAAATAGATGATGGCATAGAACTACTGTACAAGGATTGCGGGCATATACTGGGCAGTGCGAGTGTCAACCTGAAACTCCGCGAGAATGATAAAGAGGTAAGGGTGACCTTCAGCGGAGACATCGGCAGGTACCGGGATGTACTGCTGCGCTCTCCCGACAACTTCCCACAGGCCGATTTCATCATCATGGAGTCTACCTATGGCGATAAGCTGCACGACCTGATAGCCCCCGCAGCCGAAGACCTGCTGCATTACATTCAGGAAACCTGTTTGAAAAATAAAGGTAAGCTCATCATCCCGGCTTTCAGCCTGGGGCGTACGCAGGAGTTACTGTATATGCTCAACCGCCTGGAACTGGAACGCAGGTTGCCGGCGTTGAATTATTATGTAGACAGTCCGCTTTCCATTAAAATAACCAATGCCATCAAAACCCACCCGGAATGTTTTAACGACCATGTGCAGGATACTATGAAAAGGGACAGCGATGTATTCCTGTTTAAGGGCCTGCATTTTATCGAGGATGTGGAAGATTCCAAGAAGCTGAATTTTCTTAATGAACCATGTGTGATTATATCCGCATCGGGCATGGCCGAGGCGGGCCGGGTGAAGCATCATATAGCCAACAACATAGGGGACGCACGCAACACTATATTGATGGTGGGCTATTGTGAACCTAACTCGCTAGGCGGCAAGCTGAAAAAGAACCCCCAAAGCGTGGGCATATTCGGCACACAGTATAATGTGCGGGCAAGTATCGGCATTATCGATTCCATGAGCGCCCATGCCGATTATGAGGACCTTACGCAGTGGCTGGCCTGCCAGGACCCTTCGCAGGTGCAAAAGGTCTTCCTGGTACATGGTGAGTATGATGTACAGGAAAAGTTTAAAAACAGGCTGTTGAGAAAAGGCTACCACGATGTGGAGGTGCCTGCCCAGCACCAAATGATTGGGTTGGGCATATAAAGAACCTGGGGAGCATATCACCTCCCCTTGGGGGGAGCTAGCCTTGAACTTGATTCAGGGACAGGGAGGGGGCTTTACTTAGCCAGTATATTCTCGTCCTCTAACCGTTTCAGTTGTATATCCGATACAGCGGAAACAATGATGGGGTATTTCTCGATTGTCACGTCCGAGAGGTCCAGCCCGAAAGCACGTTCTTCTGAAAGGCTTACCCTTTTCAGCAGGAAGTAAGCTTTCATAATTAAGCGTTCTACCAGCGGCAATTCGTTATCGCGCGACAGGAATTTTTCCAGTACAATAAAACGGAAATCACCCATGATATTGCCCCTGTGCAGGGTTTCGTTGCGGTTGACGACGTTGATTTCTTTATTGGCCATCATCTCTTCCACCACCTTACGGAACATCAGGTGCACCTTATGGTCAATGCGGAAACCCAGGCGGAACTCAACGCGTATGATTTCGTTAGGTACGATTGTCTGAACAACGTATTCTGTAGTATAGGGGTCGTCTAATACATCTACGTGTACAAACCAGTAGATGTCAGCACGCTTGGGTTTGCGTTGCAGTATAGAGTACATCACCTTGTGTTCTATCTCGCGGGGGTTATTGGCGCTGGTCAGGTACACCAGGTGGGTTGAATATTTAGGTATAGATTTATCGTTGCTCAGGTCTTGCATATCAGGCACGTACTCATCCATTCGTACAAATTCCACGTACCTGTTTTTGATTTTCCGCGCTTTGAACCATGAGTACATCACCAGGAACAACAGTCCGCCCATCAGCAAGGCGAAATAACCGCCGTGCGGGAATTTTTCCAGGTTAGCTATCAGGAACGCAGTTTCTATGGTCAGGAAAACTATTGCATAGGTAGCTATCCATATCATGGGCACCCGTTTTATGAACAGGTAGTAGGCAAATAGTATGGAGGTCATGGTCATACACAGGGCAATGGCCAACCCATATGCCGCTTCCATATTCGATGATTTGCGGAACATCAGTACTATAGTGATACAACCCGCGAACAAAAGCAGGTTGATACCTGGTATGAAACATTGTCCGCGTTCTATTGAGGGGTAGTTGATTTTCATCTTCGGCCAGACGTTCAGTTTCACTGCCTCGCTGATGAGCGTGAACGAACCTGATATCATAGCTTGGCTGGCTATGATGGCGGCCATAGTAGCTATAAGAATACCTACTATCACAAAAGATTCCGGCATCAGGTCGAAAAACGGGTTGGCTTTTGCAGACGACCATTTTACACCGCTGTAATGGCTGAGCAACCATGCGCCTTGCCCCAGGTAGTTAGCTATCAGCGCCGTTTTTACAAATATCCATGATATACGTATGTTGCTTTTGCCGCAATGCCCCAGGTCGGAATATAGAGCCTCCGCACCTGTAGTACACAGGAATACAGCGCCCAATATCCAGAAACCTTTAGGATAAGCGGTAAGCAATTGAATGGCATAGTAGGGGTTAAATGCTTTGAGGATTTCAAAATGCCCCGCTATATTTATTAGTCCGAATGTGGCCAGCATCAGGAACCATATCATCATCACCGGCCCGAAGAACTTGCCTATATATGCCGTGCCGAATTGCTGGAAGAAAAACAAACCGGATAGGATAATAATAACAATGGTAATGATGGTTTTTTCGGTTACATGCCCCATGCCGGGTATGGCCTGCAATCCTTCTACTGCCGATGTTACAGATATGGGTGGGGTTATCATGCCATCGGCCAGCAGCGTAGCGCCCCCTATCATAGCCGGTATCACAGTCCACTTGCCATGCCGCCGCACTTGCGCAAACAAAGCGAACGTACCTCCCTCGCCTTTATTATCCGCTCTTAACGTCAGCAACACATACTTCACTGTTGTCTGGAGTGTCAACGTCCATATTACGCAGGAGAGGCCGCCGAGTATCAGCATCTCGTTGATGACTTTGCCATTGCATATGGCATTCATTACATAGAGGGGAGATGTGCCTATATCGCCGTATATAATACCTAAAGCTATTAATAAGCCTGCGGCGCTGGTTTTGTTAAGCTGTTTGCCCAAACTGAGATAGTTATAGATTCTGATTGCAAAGTTATTGTTAAAAAAATTGTAAAGAAAAGAATATAGTAACTTTGCGCCGCCGATGGTAAGGATAGGTGATAAAATAGAACTGGGCGAATTTCCGCTGTTACTGGCTCCGATGGAGGATGTCAGCGACCCGCCATTCCGCGCAGTGTGCAAGCAGCACGGTGCCGACCTGATGTTTACCGAGTTCATATCATCGGAAGGTTTGATACGTGATGCCATTAAAAGCAGGCAAAAGCTGGACATATTCGAGGAAGAACGGCCCATAGGCATACAGATATTTGGCGGGGACGAGGAGGCTATGGCTATGGCGGCGGGTATTGTAGATACCACCAACCCTGACCTGGTTGACATTAACTTCGGCTGCCCGGTAAAGAAAGTAGTGTGCAAGGGTGCCGGTGCGGCAGTACTTAAAGACATAGACCTGATGGTGCGCCTTACTAAGGCGGTGATTAAATCCACAGGCCTGCCTGTAACGGTAAAAACCCGCCTCGGCTGGGACGAAAGTTCCAAGAACATTGAAGAAGTAGCCATGCGCCTGCAGGATATTGGTGTGCAGGCCCTTTCTATACACGGGCGCACCAGGGTGCAGATGTACAAAGGCGAGGCCGACTGGACGCTTATAGCCAAAGTGAAAGAAAACAGCCGTATTCAGATACCCATCTTCGGCAACGGGGATATAGATAGTCCGCAAAAAGCGCTGGAATATAAAAACAGGTATGGCGTGGATGGCATAATGATAGGCCGCGCCGCCATCGGTTACCCCTGGATATTCAGGGAGATAAAACACTACGTGGCTACGGGTGAAATATTGCCTCCGCCTACGTTGGAGGAACGCCTGGACGCCTGCCGTACCCACCTGCACGGTTCGGTACAGTGGAAAGGTGAAAAACTGGGCTTGCTCGAGATGCGTCGCCACTACGCCAATTACCTGAAAGGCTTGCCCAATATCAAAGAATTCCGCACAAGGCTGGTTACGGTCCTTGAAGTGCAGGAGTTGGAAAAGATATTTGAGGATATCAGGATGTATTACGAGGGTATAGCGCTTAGTGCCTAATACGCCATCTTCTTGCGGTGGAACCTTAGCAAGGCATAATAACAACCGCTTACTATCAGTACAGAGAAGAGCAATATCCCCAATACATATTTCGGTGTCAATTCTCTTGCTTCATCCCTGTACTTTTTGCGGTCTTCCAGCAATTCATTTTCCGCTGTCAGCATTTTGTCGTTCAGGTCCAGCAGGCTGTCCATTATTTTTTTGCCGTTCAGCAGGAATGTTCTTTTTTTAGTAGCGTCCGCTTCACTGAATACATCCGTTTCCATTGTTTTCTTCAGCAGGCTGATACGTATATCCACCAATTGTTGCAATTCATCAGCATGTGCTGCTTGCTCAGGATTGGCAGCAGTCAATAAGGATATACTGTCAGCAACCTGCCTCGAATGTTTGATAGCTTCATTGAAATGTTCCAGGAATACAGAATCTCCTGTCAGCAGAAATCCCCTTTGTGCAGATTCGCAGGTACTTATCTCAGCTTCCACCTGCCTCAGTTTCTGTTTGATGCGTACGCTTTGGGTTACACTGTCAAAAGCCGTATCCAGTACTTTTATACGGTTGTAAAAGAACGCTCCGCAAAACAGTAGTGATGCTATATATATAACAAACAGTATGCTGGTAAATTTTATGTAGCTGTTGGTCGTCAAGTATATCCTCTTTTTTGGTGACTCATGGTAAAGTTATAAAAGCCTGAAATAAATTTATATTAAAACTATTTCACCTGCTTGTAAAACAGGTACCCCGCCAGCACGCTGAAGATGATATTGGGTATCCATACGGCCAGCAGCGGGTCCAGCCCGGCTTTGGTGGCAAATGTGTTGGTCAGTTGCATGGCCATGATGTACATGGCGCTGATGATAATGCCTACGGCCAGGTGCAGCCCGCTGCCGCCTCTTACCCGCCTGCTGGCTATGCTGGCGCCTATTACGGTCAGTATCAGCCCGGCAAATGGCTGTGCGGTGCGCCTGTATTTTTCTACATAAAAGAAGTTAAGCGTTTCTCTGCCCCTTAGTTTCTCCCGGGCAATGTATTTATTCAGTTCAGGGGTAGTCAGTGCGTCTTTTATCGCTTCGTCTTCGTCCAGGTCGTGTGGGGTAAATGGGAACTTCTTTTCCATTTCTGCCTTTTGTTCAAAACTTTCATCAAGGCTGTCGTTGGTGCGTATTTTCACGCCGTACAGTTTCCATGTTCTTTTTACAGAGTCGTAACTCACCCTGTCGGCCATCAGCTTTTCCTTTACATGGGTGCCTTCTATTGTCTCTGCAGTAAACCGGTAGCCGAAGTTAGAAGAGTAGTCGTAGTTCTGTATATACACATACAGGTTTTCCCTCAGCCGCAGGTGTACGTTCTTGTCCGACGACTGTGCCGTATAGTGTATGTATTTATCTTCAAAGGCTATCCGCTTCTGGTTGGCAGCAGGCACTATATAGTGGTTGGCTATCAATGATATCAGGCACAGAAATCCTCCCGCTATCATATAGGGCCGCAGCAACCGCTGAAAAGATACCCCCGATGCCAGTATCGCTATTATCTCCGACTTATACGCCAGCTTCGATGTGAAGAATATCGTAGCGATAAAGATGAACAAGGGAAACAATAATGCCGTGATATGCGGAACGAAATTGCTGAAGTACCTCAGTATATCTTCTGTAGGCACGTTCTTTTTTACAAACTCTTCTACCTTTTCAGAGTAGTCTATCACGCAGGCTATAATAGCCAGTATCATGATAGCGTAGAAAAACGTACCCAGGAATTTTTTTATGATATAGAGGTCTAATTTCTTCATTCTTGCTTTACAACCTTTGCTTCAGTACCGGTATCATTTCTTTTTTCCAGCTGTTGAAATCGCCCTGTAAAATATGGTGGCGCGCCTGCTTTACCAAATGCAGGTAAAATGCCAGGTTGTGCACACTGGCTATCTGCAGCCCCAGCAGCTCGTTGGCTACAAACAGGTGGCGCAGATATGCCTTTGTGTAAAAATTGCTGGTAGGGCAGTCTATCGTTTCATCTATCGGGCTGAAATCGGTAGCCCATTTTTTATTCTTGATATTAATAACCCCATTGCCGGTGAACAGCATACCGTTTCTGCCATTGCGGGTAGGCATCACGCAGTCAAACATATCTATACCCAGCGAAATATTTTCCAGTATGTTCCAGGGTGTGCCTACGCCCATCAGGTAACGTGGTTTGTCGGCGGGCAGGTATTCGCAACACAGTGCAGCCATCTCGTACATCATCTCTTCGGGCTCACCCACGCTCAGTCCGCCAATGGCGTTGCCGTCACATTCCATCGAGGCTATAAATTCTGAGGATATCGCCCGCAGGTCTTTGTAAGTACTGCCCTGCACTATGGGAAAAAGCGTTTGCTCGTAACCGTATTTAGGTTCTGTTTCGCCCATGCGCTGCACGCAACGCGCCAGCCAGCGGTGCGTCAGCTCCATCGATTTTTTGGCATAAGCATATTCGCTGGGGTAGGGCGGACATTCGTCAAAAGCCATGATAATATCTGCGCCTATGCTGCGTTGTATATCTATTACATTCTCCGGTGTGAACAAATGCCTGGAGCCGTCTATATGCGATTGGAACAATGCGCCCTCTTCTTTCAGCTTGCGGTTGTTGGCCAGCGAAAATACCTGGTAGCCCCCACTGTCTGTCAGTATAGGCCTGTCCCAGCCGTTGAACTTGTGCAGCCCGCCCGCCTGTTCAATTATATCCGTACCCGGGCGCAGGTACAGGTGGTAGGTATTGCCGAGTATTATTTCGGCTTTCACTTCTTCTTTTAGTTGCTGCTGTGTCACCGCCTTTACGCTGCCAATGGTGCCCACCGGCATGAAGATGGGGGTTTCAATATCGCCGTGCGCGGTACTGATAACGCCCGCCCTGGCCTGCGACTGTGTATCTGTTGCTGAGAGTGTAAATTCCATTATTGCCCCGTCAAAACTCCTCTTTATAAACTGAATGCCTTGTTAAATCTATTATTTGTTTCTTTGCGGTATGTTCACCACCGCTGTATTCATACTATTCCTGCTCTGCATAGCCATACAGCTGGGTTTCGTGCTTTATTTCTTTGTGCATATTTTTTCGCTCTCACAAAAGAAAGCTGACTATACGCCTTCCAAACCCCTGTCGGTAATAATATGCGCACACAACGAAGCAGCCAACCTGCGGCGCAACCTGCCGGCCGTGCTGGCGCAAAGATACACGA
>JACFNS010000044.1:10643-11564 GCA_019454705.1 Taibaiella sp.
CATGCACAGCAACCTGCAGATAGTAACCATACCCCCCGGCGCCCCCCGTAAATACCCGGGTAAGAAACACGCCCTCAACGAGGCGGTGGCCATAGCCCAGCATGATATACTGGTAATGACCGATGCAGACTGTATGCCCGCCAGTTCTTTATGGTTGCTGCACATGGCCAGGCCATTCCGCGCGGGTAAGGAAATAGTGACCGGCTACGGGCAGTATAAAACGGAACATTCCGTACTCAATTCATTTATCCGTTGGGAGACGGTACACGCTTTCATGCAGTTCAGCTCTTACGCCCGCGCGGGCAGGCCCTATATGGCTGTGGGGCGAAACCTGGCATGCACCCGTGCCGCCTTTCTCAAGGCACAGGCATCACCACAATGGGACAAACTCCCCTCCGGCGACGACGACCTGCTGATGCAGGCTGCCGGCGGCAAGCACAATGTATATGTGGTTTCACATCCCGCTTCATTCACCATCACCCATGCCAAAACCAGCTGGGGCGACTATGCCCGCCAAAAACAAAGGCACTTGTCTACGGGTAAATATTATCGCTGGCTGGTAAAGATGCTGCTGGCCAACTACGGCTTCTCGCACGCACTGGCATGGCTCAGTTTTTTCATGCTGCTCTTTACCCCGCACTGGGGCGAGGCGCTGGGTATTATGGCCTTCCGCAGTGTGATATACTGGACCGTATGGCAGCGCACAGCTTGTATATTGGCAGAGAAACGATTGATAAGATTTTTCCCTTTGTTCGATTTTGGCTGGCTGGTATATAACTTTGCCTTTTTGCCATACATACTCTGGAAAAACAAGCAGCAGTGGACATAATTCTCAAATACTTCAGCGACTTTACCCCAAAACAGGAAGAACAGTTCCGTGCGCTCGACGGCCTCTACCGCGAGTGGATCGAGAAAATCAAC
>JACFNS010000045.1:0-668 GCA_019454705.1 Taibaiella sp.
TACCAGCTACCTGGCACCATTAATCCGCTCTCGTGCTGACGTGCCTATTGACATGACCAATCCGGACAATGCAATCAGCCTGGTATCATATATCCAGCGCGAACAGTTTGGTTCTCAGCCATTACTCTTTGGGCCTGATTTTGATAAAAGGCCTGTTAACTATGATATGACCGGGAAACGATATGTTCGTTCTACCAAAGATGGCAAAGACCACTACGAAGAAGTAGGCAACAAAATAGAGCCTGTTTTTGATGCTGCTGACAAACGTTTCTTCCCCCGAATTTGGGATTATAACGACCCCCAGCACATACGTTTCTATCGTCAATACCTGGGACTGGCAGAAAATGAAGCGCCTACTTCCTCCGACAACTTCCGCTATTTCTTCGACTACCAGATAAACTGGATGTGGTGGAGATACTTTATGTGGAACTACGCTGGCCGCCAAAATGATATAGAAGGCCAGGGTGACCCTAAAAATGGTAACTGGGTGTCCGGTATCAAGTTTATAGACAATAACCTGAGAGGACTGGGTGATATTGACGCCCGTAAATCAGAAGGTTTTAACGATGGGTATAAAAACACACCATCACGCAATGAATTATACATGCTGCCCTACATATTGGGAGATATAGGTTTGATATTCCAGTTTAACAGTAACAAACATGATG
>JACFNS010000045.1:678-11541 GCA_019454705.1 Taibaiella sp.
ACTGGTACTGTTCTTCTTTACCGGTATCGCTACAGCCATCTACCTGAATATGGCACCGCTGCAACCACGTGAAAGGGACTACGCATTTGCGGGCTCTACATACGCATTTGCCGTATGGATAGGATTGGGCGTACTGATGATTAATGAATGGTTCCAGCGCTTCCTGAAAGGTAGTGCAGGCGGCGTTGTAGCCATAGTTATATGCCTGGCAGCGGCACCTGTGCTGATGGCTGCGGAAGAATGGGACGACCACGACCGCTCGAAGAAGCGCCTGGCACATGCCAGCGGAACGAATGTATTGAACTCTTGCGCACCTAATGCCATACTCTTTACTTTCGGCGATAATGATACATACCCGCTGTGGTACCTGCAGGAAGTAGAAGGTTTCCGTACAGACGTGCGTATCATCAATATGAGCCTGCTGGGTATTGACTGGTATATTGACCAGCTTAATAACAGGATAAACGATGCTATGCCCGTGCCCATGACATGGAAGCGTGAACACTACCTGGGAGACCGCAGGAACTACATGCGTTATGTAAAATCTCCGCAGATACCATCAGACAGGTTCTTCAACCTGGGCGAAATCTGCAACTTCATCGTATCGGACAATCCGGATGCCAAAGTGCAGATGTCTGATGGCAGCCGGGAAAACTTCCTGCCGACCAGGAACTTCTTTATACCATCCCTCACTAAAGAGGAACTGGTAGCCAAAGGCCTGGTAGCAGCGGCAGATACAGCGCGTATATCTACAGATGTGAGATTCACATTCCCGAAAGAAATAGCATATAAAGATGACCTGGCTACGCTGAATATTGTGGCTGCCATAGCACAACTGGGTTGGGACAGGCCTATCTACTTCAGTGGTGGCCTGCCTGGCGACAACTATATAGGCATGGATGAATATATGAGGCTGGAAGGCGTAGTATATCGCCTGTTGCCGTACAAAATGCAGAGCCTGACACCGGGCAGCATGATGGGAGAGATAGGCAGCATCAACGTTGAAAAATCGCTGGACCTGTTCCTGAACAAATTCTCTTGGGGCAATGCAGACCGCAACGATGTGTACTTCGACGAGAAGAACCGCCTGATGTTTATGGCATACAAAATGCAGGGCAGCAGGCTGGCTATCGAGCTTGCAGCTATGGGGAGGAATGATGATGCCAAAAAAGTGCTGGATAAAATCAAGAAAGGCATATCAGAATACGCTTATCCTTACGATGTAATGGCTTATACTATGGCCATGGCATACTACACTATCGGCGATAAGGCCAGTGGCAGGGAGATAGCACTGAAGATGTCTAAACTGGCTACGGATGAGATGGCCTACTACCAAACATTGAAAGATGATGGCAGGGCTTCACTTAGTGGCGAATTCAGTCGTATGACACAAATAATAGGCTCACTGTCTATGACTGCCAAAGAAAATGGTGATACAGAAACAGCCAACCAACTGGAAGCACAGGCAAGACTGATGCAGGGAAGGATGGGCAGGTAGAATAATATTACTAACCGTATACAATACTGCCTTCTCATTACAGAGAAGGCAGTGTTGTTTTTTAGCATACAGAAAGTTGCTTCAATCATTCATGTCCTCATTACTGCCCTTATTCCTGATATCTACCCCACCCTCTTCTACAGCTTTCATATTGCAGCGGTAAAAGGTCCGGCCTGTGGAGCAGCCACATGATAGTTTTGCTTTCCTTCCTCAGTGTTACGAATGTTAGTTACACGGAAGCATTAATTTTTATCCATTGCGAAATTTGACTCCAGTCGTAACTCATGTGGTAAGATTTTTATTAAAATTAAAACTGATGAATTATTTTAGCGTCGATTTCAGAATATTTAAGAATTAACCTATGAACAGAACATTATTGATAGTAACAGTTGCATTAACTACGATTTTCTCATCCTCCTGCTATAAGGTATGGACATGTACGTGTAACACCACTGCAAACGACCCTTCCGGGCAATTCGTGCCATATATGGCCAACTCAGAAGCAACTGCTCCTAATTTTAAGAAAGATGCTAAAAGGCAATGTGACGAAACCGCGGCCCGGTTTACAGACTCGCTGCAAACAACCAGGTGTACACTTAAATAGCCAATATAGTTTTATGAAAAACCTAATTCAGCTAACACTACTCATGGTCATTACTCTATCAATGTCCTCTTGCTTTAAAAAATGGACATGTACCTGCAACAGCTACAAAGTCTATTTCAGTGATGAGTTTGTTGACGGCCAGTTCGTACCCGTAAAGGATACAAGCCTCATCAGTAACGAAATGCATTTTTTTAGTTCAAAGAAAAAAGCTAAAAGCGAGTGCGACAAGCAACTGAGCAGTAGCAGGGAACATGCTACATCCATTGGTGCTGACCCTACCAAGATAACATGCACGCTCAAATGATGTAGAAAAGTCTGTACCTGCTCATACAATGCATGGGCTAAATGCGTTTCTTACCGATGTACATGAAGAAGTAAACCGCCAGCCCCGCTACCACTGCGCTACTAATCAGCAACCCTGTGTGCTGTGCTACGCCTGACGATTGCCGCTCTGCCTCAGACAGCAATTCATCTAATACCTGCATAATTTCCTTCTTCAGCATATCTTTTTCACTATGCAATCCTTCTGAAAAACGCTGTATAGATTTCCGCTCCTCAACCCGCATTTTTTCTTTGGGAGCCCTGCCCAGCTGTGCAATAATCATATTCTTGTCATGATAGTCGCCCAGTAAAGTGGCCAGCTTTTTAACCTCTTCCTGTTGTTCAAGAAAGAGGGCATCTTTCTTATCAGCCCTTAAATAAGAGGCATTATAAATGATATCTTTCAGATGTTTGCGTGCTGTATGCAGCTGTTCGTCGGTGGCATTCTCTTTTATATTACTGTAAAACCCCTCGGACTGCTGGTGTACAAACACGGTGATTACATCTTCGCTCAAGCGCTCCGGCAATCCTTTAACCAGTTTTTCTGCCAGGTCATGAAAAGAAAAACTATTGATAGCCTCCTGCAGATTCCGGGTAGCTTCTTCTATTTCATTCTTTAATATGCCCGGATAAACGGATTCTATACATCCGTCCTGCACCAGCCATCCGGTTATCAATTGCAAGTGTATCTGCCTGTCCCGCACCTCACCGGCCGTTGTATAGACCTGTTTGAGCTGCTTCAGCGGGTTTTTACCATTCTTTACATGTACCAGCCTGATAAAGGCACGCAGTTTTTTATACCCTACCCTGAACCTGTGAATATCTTCAGAATCATACCCTGCCAGAATTTTTCCGGCATATAGGCTAAGGCTATCTCCTTCCTTTTCTACAATCGACTTTAATTCCTTATGCTTCATATAGGGCAGTTTTCCCCGCATTTGCTATGCTAATTTACCCTTTATAGGGCAAGCGGTATCATACCCATGCAAAACTTAACATAGACGAAGCATAAAAAATCCGCCCCATTTTGAAGCGGATCTTACAAAGTATCTGGTTTAACCCTTAGCTGTCTATGCGGTGCTTCAGTTCGTGCACCTGCGAATCCCACAGGCTTTCCTGGTCTTTAATATCCGTTTTGTCAGCAAAGTCGGTGATAGTCAGTATGGTTTCGTTGGTTACAGGGCTTTGCTCTATACGAAACTCGAAAAACTCATCGTCGTCATAATAATCCCAGCGGTAACGCACGTATTCATTCTCCAACTGGTCTATCTGGTAAGCAATGTCCTCCGAGCCGTTCCACGAAAACCTGAAAGTATGGTCGCGCTGGTCCACTTTGTCGGCAAACCACTCCGACAAACCCACCGGTGTTGACAAAAACTCGTACAATATCTGTGGTGAGCAGCGTATCGGGAACTCTAAAGAATACATTAGTCTGTTCTTATTCATCTGGGACAATCTTGTGCTGCAATAATATAAAAATGAGCGAACAATCAAAATTTTTGGAAAAGTTTCAGCTAAATATTTTGTATCGATATATCTGGCGGTTGGGGAAAACGCTGTTAAGGTATTCTTAATTTTTTTTGGGTTGAATTGCTTCAACCCTTAGATTTGTCTTAGTAATGACATTTTTTAAGGGATCCCGCAAGGGTTAATTTCTTTTTTTGATTTTAAAAAAAATTTGTTCTGCCTATGTCTATGCGTCAGCTTAAAATCACGAAGTCCATTACGAATCGTGAAAGCCAATCCCTCGAGAAATACCTGCAGGAAATTGGTAAAGTAGATTTGATTACCCCCGAAGAAGAAGTGCAACTGGCTATCCGCATCAAACAAGGAGACCAGGTGGCACTCGAAAAGCTCACAAAGGCAAACCTGCGCTTCGTTGTATCTGTTGCCAAACAGTACCAGAACCAGGGCCTTTCCCTCAGCGACCTGATTAACGAAGGAAACCTGGGCCTCATTAAAGCGGCACAACGCTTTGACGAAACCAGGGGCTTTAAATTCATTTCTTATGCCGTATGGTGGATTCGCCAGTCTATATTGCAGGCCCTTGCCGAGCAGTCGCGTATTGTACGCCTGCCACTGAACAAAGTGGGCTTGTCCAACAAAATAAGCAAGGCTTACTCCCAACTGGAACAGGAATTTGAACGTGAACCGAGTACCGAAGAACTGGCAGAAATGCTGGAAATAGGTACGGAAGAAGTGGAAACAACACTTGGTGTGGCCGCAAGGCACGTATCTGTTGACGCGCCGTTTGTGGATAGCGAAGACAACACCCTGCTGGATGTATTAGAAAACCCCAACTCTGACGCGGCTGACTCAGAACTATCTCATTACGACTCACTTCGTTGCGAAATTGAGCGTTCATTGGGTACATTGACCGACCGCCAGAGGGATGTAATCAAACTGTACTTTGGTATAGGAGTAGAACACCCGATGAGCCTGGAAGATATAGGCGAGAAGTTCTCCCTGACCCGTGAGCGTGTGCGCCAGATTAAGGATAAAGCTATAACCAAGCTGCGCACTACTACACGTTGCCAATTACTCAAGTCTTACTTAGGAAACTAAAAAGAACTGAAAATAAACTCAAATAAGGCGCTGATTAACAGCGCCTTATTTGCTTTAAATGGTATCTGTACAGCTCTTACCTGCAAACACATCTTACTCTATTGCATATACCCAAAAAACGAATTATATTTGTTGTTATATTACACCCCTAACTGCTTACAGCTATGTTTAAGAAAATCCTCAAATGGACAGGTATTGTCCTTCTGTTACTGATTGTTGGTATTGCCATTTATGTAACCGCACGCCAAAGCCGTACCTATAAAGCCCCATACCCCCAGGTGCATATTTCTAATGACAGCGCTACGCTTGCCAGGGGTGAGTACTTAGTATACGGACCAGCACACTGTGCCGATTGCCATGGCGATCAGTCGAAATTGGATATTATCAACGAAGGAGGCAAGGTGCCATTAATTGGAGGGTACGTATTCAAGATACCACCGGGAGAGTTTTACGCCCCAAACATAACCCCCGATCCTGAAACAGGTATAGGCAATGTACCTGATAGTGTATTAGCGAGGTCGCTGAGATATGGGGTAAGGCGCGACGGTACAGTATTGTTCGACTTTATGCCATTTCATAATACCAGCGATGAGGACCTTTCAGCTATCCTGTCTTATATAAGGTATTCAGAGCCTGTTAAGCATGAAGTACCCGCCACAAAACTCAATGTGGTAGGCAAAATTGTCAACGCTTTCATGATTGAGCCGGTAGGCCCGTCAGCAGATGTACCCAAGTCAGTAACACAAGACACTTCAATAGAATATGGTAAATACTTGGCTCATAGCGTAGCAAATTGTGCAGGCTGCCATACCAAACGCGACCTGATGACAGGTGCCTTTATCGGCGAATATTTCGCCGGCGGCTTCCAAATGGAGTCGATTGTTGAGCCCACAAAGTACGCTTGTATAACACCTAACCTGACCCCCGACCCTGAAACAGGTGTGATAGCAGAATGGTCGGAAGAAACATTTATCAACCGCTTCAGAACCGGTAAACTGATAAAACACAGTGCTATGGCATGGGGCCCTTTTAAAAGGATGAGCGATAACGACCTGAAAGCGATTTACAGGTACTTAAAAACTGTAAAACCTGTTAAAAACAAGGTGGAGAAAACCTTAGTTACCCTGGAAGGCTAATTGATATTGAAAGGTTATTATTCATACCCTTCTTCCTCAAATCCGGAAGATAGTGGCGAATTATTGACTAAGCGGTACAGAGCCGGGCCGTGATTGTATATGTTCTTATTATACTTATTGCCCAATACTATTATCGTGAAGTTATCCTTGATAAAACGCAGGAAAACGGTATTGTTACCATGCCACCAGCCATTGTGAAAGACTACTTTATCACCATCGGGGTAGCAATACATGCGCCATCCCAGGCCATAGTTCTTTACACCCGGCCGCTCAAATGAACAGGGGCCATAGGCATACTCCGTAGTATTACTGTCCAGGAACTCGTAGAAGTAAAAAGACTGGTCCCAACGGTACATATCCTGCACGGTGCTGTATATGCCTTTATCTCCGTATACCCCATCGGCAAACATAACCGGATATTCCACCCAGTTGTACCGGTAACTCTTAGTAGCCTTGCCGGGCAGCCCGTCGGCGGGGTCGTACACGAAAGTATTTTTCATACCCATGGGCTCAAAGAAATATTGGTGCATGAAATCTTTATAAGTCATTTCAGTCACCTCCTCTATAAGCCTGGCCAGTATGGCGTAGTTACTATTGCTGTACTTGAAGCGTGTATCAGGAGTGAACTCTAACCCGGGTTTATACTGTGCGAACATACTCATCAGCTCATCGTTGTAGATGGGCGTCATGGTATTCTTCCTGTATCGTGCATACCATTTCAGGTAGTCGGGTATGCCTGACCTGTGATTGAGCAACATCTTGATAGTAACGTTTGCATAAGGAAAGTTAGGCAGGTAATCTTTTACCTTATGATTTATGTTCAGGTATTTATGCTGGTGCAGGTACATGATGGCAGTCGCTGTAAATGTTTTGGATGTAGAAGCTAACTGCACCGATGCATCCTTAGTGAGGCGCCTTCCGGTTCCTTTATCAGCATAACCAAAATAACGCTCATAAATAATATGGCCCTGGTAGCCTATCAGTACACTACCGTTGAACCCGTTGGCTACCTGTATGCGGTAAAAAGAATCCAGCTTATATTTCATTAGCTGATACTCTACAGTTGTAGTGTCTTCAAAATAAATCTTTACACTACCGAATTTCTTTGGCTCATCAATATATTTCGGGCATGCTACTGCTTCGCTCCCTGTCTGCCGGGAAGCGAACAACAATAAAAACAAAGCAGTAAAAACGGTTAATATTCTCTGCATGGCACTACAACTGCCTACAAATTTAAATGATATGCCTAAGGGGTGTTTTCCTTTAACTCAGCATTAACAAATTTATAAGCTTTCTCCATGAACTCATAATAGCATTGAGCGAGCTCATAGTAGCGTGTAACAAATGTGTTGTAGGCTTCATCAATAGTTGGCATATGTTGCGCACGGCGGTGTAAGCCTTGCAGGGAGCGGCGTGCGCCAACCATAGTGCGATAATTATATAGCCAGTTATGCTCACGCATATAAGGAAACATCATAGCAAACTTCTCAGGAAAATAAGATTGATGCTTATCCAGGATTTTATACACATCCTGTGAAAAACCCAGTAAATCTTTCTCTGAACGGAAATAATGCGGGTCGGTAGCCAGGTAATGGTCGAATAGTGTATCAATAATCGGGCTTGCATACAAACCATAATCGGGCCGGAACCATACCTGCGCCCGCAGCGATGATGCATCGAGGTCAGTAAATGAATCAATTTTCCGGTGCAGCAATATACCTTTCCTTATTCCTTCCGGGTATTGCTCCAGCGCCTTCATGCCTTTTACATAATCGCCTATCATATTGCCAACCAGCAATTCTTCATCTCCCATAGACAGCAGAGCATGGCCTAAATAATTCATACTGCAATCTAATACAACTGCATGATACGGGGCAGCTTTTCGGCCAATACGGCCAAATCTTTGTTCATAGCTTTCAATTCTACAAGCATTTTCTCCAGGTATATCTCCTGGTGCGGGCTGAGGGGTTGAAATTCAGGATTGGCTTGTGCCGCATCTAACCTATCAAAAACAGTTTCCGCATCCAGGTTCCTGATGCAGGGGATATTTTCATTGAAAGTAACCAGGCAGTCCACCACCAATTGTTGCTGGCGCTGCATTGTTGCCTCATCAATATCTATAGTAGCATTACCATGCTCCAGTTCAATGTTATTCAGCTCACGCGTAATGCGTATATTATGTGTGATGATATAATAAAATATAGCAAATGGCCGCTTACGGAATGAAGGCTCCTCCATGTAACGACTAAAGGAGTCGAAAGCATTACTATTGGCTGACTCTGCTTTGCCTTTATACCTAGTCCATGGCAGGTCTTCTTTTTCAGGAAAAAACACGGCGCGGAAGTAGATGTAGTTGGCATATACTGACTGTGCAAGATGTTTGGGCAACCACTCTTTATCCCATGTAGGGAGTAATGCAAAACCTGCTATTAAGGCTATAGCAGAGCCCGCAATAGTGGATAAGGCACGGGTTAATATCACCATATCATTCAGCTCCCTGTTGATATTGAACAGCAATACAAGATTGACTGTGATAAAAAACGCAGCTACTGAATACCGCCTGCGCAGGAAATAAACCATAGGGATAAACGTCAGGAATAACAAAGCTTCCTGCAGGTACAGGCCGGTGGGCAGTTTCAGAAACAGCCCTGCTACTATTCCACCGGCTACTGTTCCTATCACCCGGTCCCGAGCTTTTTGCCATGTAGCGCCAAAGTGGGTCTGCATTACTATTATGAGCGTGAATGGTATCCAGTAGCCATGGTCAATATTCCAAAACTTATAGATGAACATAGCTATGGCGGCGGCTATAGCAGAGCGAAGCGCATACCTGGCTGTAAATGTGTTGAAGTTGAACAATATTTGTATATACCTCAGCCAGTATTTTGGGTGCAGTATATATATTGTTTTCATCAGTGAATAGGAACGTATCATGGAACGTTCGTCCTGTATACCCTGAAGGTGATTGAAAGCTGCTTCGATTATTTTGGTATTTCTCTCTGTGAGTTGAGCGAACCGGAGTATGTGTTTTTTATCTGTCGTGTTTTCTGTATTCAGTTTTTCGCGTAGCAATTCTGTAAGTTTGTGCAGCCTGTTGATGCGCGAACGGAGTATCAGTTCCTCCGCTTTTTCCGGATTAATCGTGTACACTGCCATACGTTCCAGCGCCTGTTCGGTAGCACGTAGTATAGTAAATATCTTTATCCTGATGGCACTGTCCAGTTGTTTACGGTTCAGGTTGGCTAGCTCCCCTGTAATGGTAAGCACCTGTGCACCCACTAAAGCAGCCGCCTTTCTTACCTGTGCCAGTATATGTTCATGCCCGTCTTTTTCGCTCGACTCGTGGGCCATTTTTTCAAATAGATCCAGCGATGCATCTATGGCTTTGCGTATTTCCTTTTCTTTCAGGTATATATCATGCTCGTTGCTCGTGGGGCCTGTTCCTTCCCACCCTTTTGAGATAGTAGCCACCAGTTCTTCCACCGATTTCCATATAATGGCTATTGACCTCCTGTATGGCCTTTGTGCGGGTATAAAAAAGGAGGATACGATACCTGCTACACCATTCCACATTACACCGATACTAACAAGTACAATGCGCTCTTTGAAATCGGGCCAGGTAGTAATAGGATAGGCGTTACAGAAAATAAACAAGGCAAACACACATATGGCCAACCCACTGCCGCGGTTGCCAATATTTTTTAGCAGGGAGGAGATGAAGCCCACCACCGCCATCAGCACTACGCTCAACCACAGGATGTGTCCCGTAGCGCTGCCCAGTATAGCGAACCCTAATGCCAGTGCTGAACTGCCTGCCAGCAATTTCAACCTATGCAGAAAATCACCTTTCAACTCCACCCAGCAGATACACTCCGCCATCAGCGCTATCCAGCCTGCCTCAGCCAGCCTGCCGGTGTACATGCCCCACATGAGCGGCACCATAGCCGACAATGCCATGCGCATACCCCAACTTATATCAGGCTCGAAAGCCTCTTTCTCAATAAGTTTATTAAGTTGCTTATATGGTTCAATTATTCGCACCTGAAAGGGATTAGTATCGTGCAGCCAGTTGTTTATCTATCAGCACAGATAATTGCTCACTCTTCACCATTCCTTCATAAAACTTCGACCACCTGTGTTTTTTGTAATACAACAATGTAGCAGGAATTGATCCCTGCCATTCATTGGTTATTTTGGGTATGAACTCGTTGGGTTTGCTTTCGTTCAGCCATACCACTTCATGCTGTAACTTTCGTTTGTTTATAAACTTCTGAATCTTGTCAGGATAATCATTTTTAAAGTCCAGGCTCACCAGCAAAATTTTTACAGGATACCCTTTGTATTTATCAGCCAGTTTTTCAAACTCGGGGAGTTCTTTAATGCAGGGGCCGCACCAGGTAGCCCAGAAGTTGACGATATACAAAGTATCTTCATTTGCCGACAACCTTTTCATCACTTGCTCTGCTTTATATGATGGTATTTCCTGGGCGGATGCCGGTGCCACAGCCGTCATAATCATTATAACAAAAGCCATTATATATTTCACCATAGTACAAATGTATTACTCTATAGCGGGTAATTTATACCGCCATGTCTTAAAACAATGTTGAAATAGTAATGTTTTGCTTCATTTACATTAGGTTTGCCCCGTAATTTCAGCTTAAGATTATTATGGATAAAATATCTGTATTACAGGACAAGATAAGGCAGGCCATGCTGGGCGGTGGCGAAAAACGCAT
>JACFNS010000046.1:0-4069 GCA_019454705.1 Taibaiella sp.
GAAATTTCTTAGGGTCTGCATTTTTCAGTCCTTCCACGTCTTTCCAAATAGTCACCCCATTGGCCTTAGTCCAGGCAGCCAGTAATGCAGCTGTATAGTCCGAGCCCTCACGGCCCAGCGTAGTAGATGCATTATCGGAAGTAGAACCAATAAAACCCTGTGTTATGATGCTCCGGCCTGATTGCAGGATGGGTACCATTTTTTCCTGCGCCTGCTGGTGCGAATAGTCGTCGTCAACCTTTGCATCCCTGTATGTATCATCTGTGCGGATAATGTCCCTTATGTCCAGCCAGTCGATGGGCATACCTTGTTGCTGCAGGTAGTAGGCAAATATCCGCGTAGACAATAATTCACCTATACACACCACCTGGTCGTATGTGTAATCGTACTTGTGCGAGCCGGCATCGTCTATCGCCCATTGCAACTCTGTAAAAAACACATTAAGCGCCTGTATGGCTGCATCATGATATTTTTCATCCAGTATTGCCTTTGCATATTCCACATGCTGCTTCTCCAATGCTTTCGCTTGTTCCACGGCAGCTTCCTTATCGTTTTTACAGGCGGCAGCCACTATGTTCTCCAGCGCGTTGGTAGTTTTACCCAATGCCGATACCACTAAAATCAAAGGCTGTTCTGCCGACTCAATAATAGGCCACAAGGCCTGCATGCGTTCCGCGGTGGCTATAGACGCACCACCAAATTTGTAAACCTGCATTTATTTATCCTACATTTATTTTGTACATAATCTCTAAGCCCTGCTTGGCACAGTCAATTTTTGCAGTGCACCTTCCAGCATACTCAACATTTCAGCAATTTCTTCCTTTCTGCATGCGCCTATACTCAACCTGTACCAGGGAGATTTATTGTTTGCGCCAAATGCGTAAAAAGGCACTATAGCCAGCTTAGCTTCATTCAGCAGATATTCTGTTACGTCTGCCTGAGTCGCCAGCATTTTCCCGCCTGCATCTTTTCCTGCCATATCTATTTTTATGGTAAGGTATATTGCTGCCTGTGGCGCTATAGCATCTACCGGGTAACCCCGTTCTTTCAAAGCTTTTATACCATTGTATATCGCCCACAGCCTGTCTTCCAGTTCGCCTTTAAATGATGCCAGGTAGGTAGTAATAGCATCTTTCTGCAATAAATATTGTGCAGTAGCTTTCTGTTCAGCCATAGGCGCCCACGCACCTATGTGGCTCAGCAAGGCTTTCATCTTGGCTATTACGTTTGCCGGGCCCAAAGACCAACCTACACGTACCCCGGTAGCCGAAAAAGCTTTAGAAATACCATCAACAAAGATTGTGAAGTCTTTCATTTCAGGTCGCAGGGTCACAGGGTTATAGTGTTCCGTTTCACCATAGGTAAGCGTGAAATACATCTGGTCGAACATGACGTAAAGTTTCTTGCCGTCCCCTCGCATTCTATTTTCCTGCAGTACCATATCGCATATTTTTTCCAACTCTGCTTTTGCCAGTGTGGTGCCGGTTGGATTTTGCGGAGTGCATAAACATAGTAATGCCGCGCCCTCCAGGTGTGGCGCGATGTCTGCAGCCGTGGGCATAAAGTCGTTTTCCGGGGTAGTTTCGATTACACAATGTACCCCGCCATTCATATGGGTATAGTGGTTATTGTTCCACGATGGTACGGCGTATATTACTTTATCCCCGGGATTCACCACCGTGCGGAACAATGAATATATCAGCGGGCGCCCACCTGCCGCTATTTGTATTTCATTAGGTGCATATTCTATGCCCTCCCTGTCTTTTATGAAAGCTGCTACCGCTTGCCTCAATTCAAGCACACCATCACCGGGTGGGTAGTTGGTCAGTTTGTTGCGATAGGCATCTACAATCGCGTCTTCCAGCTCTTGCGGTATCGGAAATATCTGCGGGTCGAAATCACCAATGGTGTAGTTATATATTTTCTCCCCCCTGTTGATACGTACAGCAATTTCGTTGCCTAGACGTACAATCTCCGACCCGATTAGTGTTTCTGCAAGCTGGCTTAACTGACTCATTACCTAATATATGATATTTTACAACAAGTATTAAAAAAGGCTTACCCGTTAAGGTAAGCCTGCTAATTTCTATGTTTTGTTCAGCTACATAGCACTATTGCGGCCTACCTGCGGCAAGTCGTTTCAGTCCCTTGTATAGCTTCTTCATTGTCATTTCAGGCGCAAAAATATATATTTTATTATAACCACCAAATATTACTCAAATATCTCTTTCAAAGATTTGGGACGTTTATCTTCCAACCAACGGAAACGGCTGAGTTTCATATTGGGTAAATCAGCTTTATCCAATGGTGTCATTTTCTGTTTTACATCCTGCTCAAAAAAGATGTATTCAATCTGCTGTTCTTTGAACAAAACTTTCATCCGTACGCTGCTGGCCTGATTGACACCAATATATGCATCGTTATCATCTTTAGAATACTGTATGGCCTCCGCATTAGGTTTCACTATTACTTCGCGTATCGCGTTGTCCTCGAAATACCCTGTAAGCGTTTTACCCTGTACCTGGTCGTACAGCTTCGCTTTGTCGGGCCCCGATTGAGAAACCACGAAAGCTTTATCCGGCACGTATAGTTTTTTCAACTTGCTGCTATCTGTGTATAGCAATATCGTGTCACCGGTTATCTGGCTCTTGCGCGACCATAGCACCGGGTCGTATATCATCCGGAGTACGGAATCCTGCTGCGAATAAGAAATACTATCGCAAAGTCCTTGCATAGAGTCAGAAAATATTTTTACATGGTGATACCCTATGAAATACCGAAGGTGTGCCGTATCTGTTACTGCAGTTGTATCAGCTATCATCATTTCCACCTGCTTTTTCTTCTTGCCCTTGCCTTCTGTTTTGATAATTTTTATGCTATCCTTTATGGGCACGACCGGTGCCATATAGAATGTATCGGCCCTGATGAAGAGGCTGTCTTCGCCGTTCATTTTCTTCAACACCGGCTTTATGGTAGCAAGGGTAGTTTTGTGATATTCGTCCATATCAGCGTATTGGCAATACAACGTTATGTCCTGCACTGTATCTATAGCTATCACATCTCCACGGGCTTTGGCAAATGCTTTCGTCTTATTATAATACAGGCTATCCGCCTCCATATATTGTTCTTTGGTGAGTATAGACGAGCGACATGGGAAATGCGCTGCCTGCATTTTACTGTCGTATGTGCCGCAGTGGGTGGTAAGGACTGATGAGTCGCTGGTAACTACAGACGGGCCGAAAAAGGTGGTAATTTTTGTTTCAGTATTATACCCCATATCATCGGAACGTATGGTGTACTCGGGGTCATATACATGCACATCTTCGGTAAACCGGGCATCTTTGGTGCGCAGGTTATATACGCCTGAATTGCTGGTGAGGGTAGTAGCATCACTCTGCAAAGTACCTCCCTGCTCATAAGTACCAATTTTGGTATTCATGTCATAATACACTTCATTACCCCACAGGTTATCTTTACCATCAGTAAGGCTCACATTGCCCTGCAGGTATGCCAGTTTCTTATTACCAGTGTACCGAAGATAGTCGCTGATGGCCTGTGTGCCATCGGGCTGGGTTATCATTACATTCCCGAAGGCCTCTACGTTATTGGTTTCAAGATTTACATAAGCACTGTCGCAATACATGGTATTATCCCCCTGCTTCAGTTGCACATCCCCTACCAGTTTGTTAAAAGCGTTGGTATCTGTTTTGATATATTCCTGGTATTCAGCCTGTAATATTTCTACACGGATCTTTTTTGAAGTGTCTGCTTGCTCCTGCGCGTGGAGTACATGTACTGTGCACAGGCAGCATATAAATAGCAGTAAATGTAGCTGCAACTTCATTGCGGGTATAACTATCCGTTTAACTGAATATTGTATACTATTGTTGATTTTTGTTTTTCTTACCAAATATGGTGATGTTGATATACCTCCACGGGCGGGCGTTAATATCAGCTATCAGTTCATCCAGTGTTTTGATGGTTTGTGTAAGGTTAGCGTACAAGTGCTTGTCGTTTACCATCATACCCAATGAGCCCTCGTTATTATTAACTTTTTGAAGAATATTGT
>JACFNS010000046.1:4079-7242 GCA_019454705.1 Taibaiella sp.
AATATTGTGCAACTGGCCGGCTGCTGATTGCAACTCTTTTACTGTCTCCTGTATTGGTGCTGCAGACAGGTTGTTGGTAGTTTGCTCAGCATTTTTGATGATGTTCGATATGCTCTGATTGTTATCAGCGATGTTAGCTGTAATGCTATTAGCATTCCGTATTACCGCAGCCAATTGCTCACTCTCGCGGTTGAGGGTAGACGACAGTTCGGAAAAGTTCTTCATTGTCACGTCCAGTGATGTAACGGTATTTGCCAGGCTGTTGGCAGTATTCTCGTTCAACACACCGCTTACACCTATCAATACTGTATCCAATGTTGCTATTACATGCCTCAGGTCAGTAATCAACGGAGAAAGTTCAAGGGATATGTTGTCAATAATTCCACTTTCTATAGCCCCGGCAAGCGTGGCACCGTCCTCTACTAACTGGGTACCCGTGCCAATATTCAGTTTAATGATTTTGGTACCCAATAAATCAGCTGAGGCGAGTTCGGCTGTAGTACCTATGGGTACGCCCACTTTTTTGCTTACAGCCAGGGTTACTTTCACTTTTTCACTGTCCACCAATTCTATTGCAGACACCCGCCCAACACTCAGGCCCTTCAACTGTACTGACGAGGATGATTGAAGGCCCTGTACATTGTCGTAGTAAACATAATATTCGTTTTCACCGGAAAACAGGTTAGCACCCTTCAGGAAATAAAAACCCGCGAAGAATACCAGCAGCGATATGGCGACCAGCAACCCGGTCTTAGCTTCTTTTGAAAATGTCATAATACCAAGGGTATTTGTAGCAAAAGTAATAAAGACCGCTTAATAGCGGCCTTTATTAAAGTAAATATTCACATAAAGTACTAAAAATCAGTACCGATAGAGAAATGCAGCAAGGGGCTCTTACGATGATTGTCTATATTCCATGCGCAATCCAACCTGAGGAAATAGCCGAATATCAGCGTGCGTAAGCCGGCTCCATAACCAAGTCCAAATACATTCTTGGTATCATCAATAGATACAATCATAGAACTTGTATTAAACGCCCTTGAGCCTGGTTGCGGAAAAATCTTATCATTATTTACATTAGCTTCAGTGGGCCACAATCCATACCATCCTGAACCAATGTCTGCAAAGGCTACTAATTGCATATTACGTAATATGGGAGATTGTATGGGGCGTTTCAGGAAGGTAGCTAATACCGGCAACCGGAACTCTGTATTAAACACACCATAGCTATTTCCATTCCATGTATTCTGTTCATAACCGCGCATATTGGTTGTAAGTGCCTGGAAAGCATAATTTTCACCAGCGCGAATAGGTGTTGCATCTGCATATTTAGGTGATATCCAGTTATCTACCCCTCCAACGAAGTACAACACTTTCTTATTGCCACCGGAGTGTGCAGCAGCAAAACGTGCTGCCCAGGTAAAGTTCTTGTATATCTTTTTATAATACCTGAAGTCAGTGCCCAGGTTATAGAATCCACCTGTCTGACCATTCATCTGGTACATATACTCGCCATAAAACTTAAACCTGAAACCTCGGTATATATTGATTGCAGGGTTGATAGTATTATCAAAAACGTATTCAGCCCTGCTCATTAACCAGTACTTCTGCCTGTCAGGAGCCGGGAACGCGAGACTTAAAGTATCCTGTGCTTTATAATTCAATACATCTCTGCGCAGGCCCATATGCAGGCGGATACTCTCAAATTTATTGAGCGGGTAACTTACAGTACCCTGAACCATATCCATAGCAGTTTTGGCCAGTTGTTCATTCTGTATTTCAATGGAAGAACCAGTAACAGGGTCTATTGCCAGATAAGGAACAACTACGTTGTTCAACTGTGTTTGCCTTAGGTATAGTACCCCCCAATCTACAAAGCGTTTGTGATTTTCGAACTGCATGAAATAGGCCATACCAGAGAAATTGATAGGGAGCCTGACACCTCCTGTAAACCTGTAGTCTTCCATCAGGTCGTCCAGGCTTACAGTTACCATCCCCCCCAGGCTTGGATTCACAAACCTGTTGCCATTAAGGTCTGCTGGCTGATAACGCGTAAACAGAACAGTATTGTCCAACTTTATAGTCAGAAAATCAGGTTTAAAATATGTCCTGTATGGCTTGGGGCGTAGGTTCACATATGTACTGTCTACAACCTGTTCCTCGTCATTTATCGTTATATCATCTCTCCTTGCACGAGTTGGTTTAGTATTCTGTAGTGCTTCGGTCTCGTCTTCTTCAAACTGTGTCTGAAAGGCATTACCACGCTTTAAAACAGGTTCAGCCTGGCCTTTATTAGTGGTAGCAGAGGCACTCTCAATCACACTGCTTTTTTTCTTTGCCTCAGATTGTTTCAGCAAAGTAGGTGTCAGGTCTTTCTGCTGCAGGCCTTTTTTAGGATCGAGCAATGGCCTGTAATACACCTTGTATTTCCCGCCTACCCTCACTACGTGCGCTGTTTGGTTGCTGACCGGGCTGTACTGGTGATTTAAGACATTTGAAGGGTAGTCTGTTACAGCCTTAGTATAAGCAGAATCTTTATTGCGCGCATCATTCTTCAGCATGATGAGATACTGGTTGGCAATACCATTCTCATTGTACAGATATGCATAATGGTCTGTGCCATACTGTACTGGCTGAGAGATATCACCAGTAGTAACTTTAGTTAGCTGCAATAATTCTTTTTGACGTGTAGTAGTGTTATAAAAATAAACATTCATAGGGCCTGTAGGCAATTCATTTACACCCAAGGGTACATCTATATTGGCTTTGGGCCTATTTGATAAAAACAATATACCCCTTCGTGAGCCACCACTGACATACCATGGTTGCACATCATCCCATGCATCATCGGTTATGTTCTTCATTCTTTTACCACGTATGGTAAACTCGTATAGGTCTGTCTTGCTTTTTTTGATAGCAGAGAAGATCATCTTATCATCATCCTCCATAAAAGTCATACCCAATACACGGTCAAACCTGTTAGCCGGTATTTCATAGTTCTCAATCTGCGCTTTGATTGCGTTGTAAATACGCAGATGCGTACCATTTTCCTTTTGATATAAAATCGCGAGCTTGTAGCCGGTGTTCGACCATGTAATTAACGGATAATTCGGGTCGGGTACAGCACTATAATCCAACTTACCGCCCTCCATTACAGTTGATC
>JACFNS010000046.1:7252-11505 GCA_019454705.1 Taibaiella sp.
CGTACCTGTGTTGCTGCCGTCCTTTGTATATGCACTTTATATTCCCCGTCTTTCAATGCTATAAACGCCACATCTTTACCATTTGGCGATACCCTTATGTCCCTGATAATAGTACCATCGTCGGGTACATCTATCTCGATCAATGCCTTGGCCGTGTCTATCTGTTCCTGCATTACCAGGTCTCGGGCATATACTTCCTTATAAAAAACAAGAACGGAATCATATGCTTCCTTCACTTTCATACCCAATGTCATTTTCACACCTTGATTCAGGCTGCTTTTTAACTGAGTAGTGTACACAAGGTTTTTCATATCAGCCTCACCGTACTTGTCTGAAACGTATTTCCAGAATGCCTTACCTGCCAGTTCAGGATTTATCTCTGCCATCTTATAAAAACCATCATTGGGGTATGTTTCTATCAGATTCTTCCATTCACTGTTGCTCTCAGCATCCCAACCGTCTACCAGGTAAGCGATAAAACCGTTCACCGTCCATTCCGGCAGGTTCATCAGTATTGCGTTACGCACCACTTCACGCAAGGTTTCACCAAACAACATTCTTTCCATCACTACCCTTGCCATACCTGCACGCGTCTGCCTGCGCAGGTCTGTATGCACACCTGTATAATACACTACCAGTTTATCGCCTACTATATCTACAGTGCCGGCAGGTATATCCTGTAGTTGCGAATCAAACTTCCTACCGATATTAGTTTGTTTATACTCATCAAAACTATTGTATAATACTATATTAAATCGTGCAGGGAATTGCCCACCCAGTTTTTTCTCAATTACATTTATATCATTCTCTACCTGTTCTGCCACATACCTGGCAAGGTCTATACCCGACCTGTCGTAATGGTATATACGAAAATGCTTAGTGTCAAAATATTTCCACTTAAATGTCCTGTGTTGAATCCTGTTTTGCCCGTATGTTTCTACGTTAGTCTGCGCATACACATTATATGTAGCAACTATGTACAATCCAATGGTAAATACTAATGACGGTATAGTGAGCCTCCGGCTGAAATACATAATCAATATAAATTAAGAAAGTTAAGGGCAATAATATTGCCTTATAAATTCTCCTGTTTAAGTTTGCTACCTAAATTACAGAAAAAAAGGACTTTTCACATGCTATATACACAATCTTTTGTTTTTAATCCATTCCAGGAGAACACGTACCTGCTGTATAACGACAAGAAAGAATGCTGGATAATAGACCCGGGGATGTACGATGCTACTGAATTGGCTTATTTTACAGATTATATATCTGCCAACAACCTGCTACCTCAAGCCATAATGAATACACATACTCATATTGACCATATCTTCGGCATTCCTGCATTGATAGAAAAATACAATATTCCTTTTGGCATGCACGAAATGGATTTACCCGTGCTTAACAGTGCACCAGGTTCAGCAGCTATATTTGGCTTCGACTACAGGACTATACCTCAACCAGGCTTTTTTATTCCAGAAAATGAGAAACTAAAACTCGGATTAGATGAAGTAGATATTCTTTTCGTACCCGGGCACTCCCCAGGTAGTATAGCTTTTTACTACGAACCAGGTAATTGGGTAATAGCGGGTGATGCTCTTTTTTCAGGTAGCATCGGCCGGACTGATTTGCCCGGCGGTGATTACAACCAGCTAATCACGAGTATAAAGACCCAGTTACTCACATTGCCTGGTAACACTGTGGTATATTCAGGTCATGGGCCTTCTACAACAATATTAAACGAAAAAAATTACAACCCTTTTCTTACTGATTAGGTTGGTGTATTATCAACTCCTGCCCTTGCAATATAGGAACTACAGGGTGCAAATCGATAGTTGCACAATACTCCATATCTTTTTCCAGGCCATATGCAGCCAATCGTCTGTAATGGGAGCTATCTTGCAAAAGCTCAATGGGCCTTCTGCTGCCCATATTTTCAAACAACGCATTGGCTGCCCTCGCGCTATCGCAGTTAATATCAAAGCTGCCCTTCAACCTGTTTACAACAGCTCCTGCAAATAGCGTATCCTCCAGGTTAAACCTGTCTTTCCAGGCAGCACAAGCCAGCAATACGTTCTTATTGCTATTCAGCAAGAAATCGCACACTGCACTCAAGTTCAGAAAGGAACCTGTAACGATGGAATCGGCACCTTTCACCATATGCAGCAACCTGGTGCCATTAGTTGTTGTCAATACCAATGTCCGGCCACTGATAAAATCTCGGGTGTATTCCGAAGGTGAGTTCCCATACTGCAACCCCTCTACTATATGTCCGTTTCGTTCTCCGGCAGTTACACTGTTTTCAATGCTATTGCCTAGTTCTATGCACTCTTCTATTGAGGCAACGGGTATTACAGCCCGGGCATTGTTATATAATGCCGCAGCTATTGTAGATGTTGCCCTGAACACATCAATTATTACTACGGCAGCACCCTCCGTATCATAAAGATGTAAAAGTGCAGGCGACAAACACACTTCCAATCTCGGCATCTGCTTATTCATCAACTTGTTATTATTCGGCTGCAATATTACTGAAACAGCGTTAAAAACCTAAGCCTTATAAAAACAAAAATGCTGCCGTAATGCGGCAGCATTTTGTCAATATTTCAGATGAAGTATTAATATACCCACATATCATGTTCTTTATTAAACAGCATTTCCTCTGCTTTTTTGCCTTCGTACAGCGCTTCCAGCGGAGACATACGCCTATTGCTGTAACTGAGGTCGAAAGGATTGCTGGTTTTTATAATCTTGCTCGAGAAATACCTACCCTCGAAATAGTCATCCCAAGTCATACGGGCTACGTCATTTTCAGGATTGAATACTTCGTACTGAGCTAACATCGGACGAATTTCAGGATAGTACAACCAAAACACTGCTTGTGATGCACGGAACAAACCTGTATTTTCATCTATAATGTCCTTAATAGGCGCAATACCAACTATCCTTACCACCATACGGCCCAGATTACGGTCGAAAACCCAATCTTCCTTAATCCTGTATTTAGTAATCAGGTCGGGGTTGAACTCACGACGTGTTATGATTACTTTCATCTCACCTGAAACCGGATCTATTACTTCGTTGGTATCAGGTTGGCCAATCATCATTTCCAATATCTGATCCTTTGTCAGAGCATTAGTAAACCTATCGTCTACGTTAGAATAGGCTTTTATTTTGCCCTTTTTTACAGCGTCCAGGATAATTTCTATAAAATAACCTCCTCCTGTATAATCATCACCAGGGTAACGGAAAGCCATGTTTTGCTTTTCGCGAATATCTATCTCTCTCCATACCCTTTTTTTCCACATGATATCATTTTCGCGGACAGACTGCCATGGCAGTATACGATTCGCATGTTCAACCCTGTCATAGACGCCGTCTCTTACCAAAGAAGGTTTCCAGTCGTCATCTACAGCATCATAGGAGTTGAACTGGGATTGCATATCCTTTATCGAAGTCTCCTGTGCAAAGGCCAATCCACTGAACATTACCATTGCGGTAGTCGCTGCTATTCTGTATGTTTTGAGGATATTCATATTCCTGTAATGATTTGCTTAGTAATCTAACGTTAAATTTATAAAAAATTATAAAAGAATAAAATTTATCGGATTAAGATTTCTTGTACGCCCATCAGGTCCACGAGCTTTGATATTCTCGATAAAAACCCTATCTCCAGGTTTACACCTCTTAATCAGGTCAACTATATCCTTATTCTTATTCAGGTATGGGCCATCTGAAGTAAAGGGGCCTTGCAGCTCACCACGCTTAGGTATCATGCTTATTTCATAGCCTGTTACCACAAAACGAGTATCAAAATCAAAATTCTCCAAATCAGCTACAACACCTATCTGTGCTTTCAGGGTGCTTGAAGGAATACCACCACTGGTTTTTCCGCCTACCTTTGCAACCGGGTCAGGTATGAACTTTACACGAACTTCCATAGCTCCTACCTTCTTAACTCCACCCTCGGTTTTGGCATTGATATTCGCCATTACTTTGCCCGGTTTTGTAGCTGTTACAATGTAGTGCCCGATACCTGCCTGTGCATCAGGTGCCACCTGAGCACCATCAATAGCTACAGAAATATCCTGCAATGAATAACCCGCAGCAGATACTGTAATGGGGTTTGGTACACCGATGTAGAATACGTTCATTTTGTCGAGCTGTATAGAAGCACCTGTAGAGCCTACCATATAGTCGAAAGTGAAGTCACGCTCCTCTTTACGGCCACCAAGGTCGATAGCTACGCGACC
>JACFNS010000047.1 GCA_019454705.1 Taibaiella sp.
AACATATGCTGCAGTGGATGGTGTAGACTTTGCTACCTTCTTTCATAATAACGACCCCTACAACCTGCGCCTCACCGCTGCCTTGCGCATGACGGCCACCTTCCCCTATGTGTTGCCGGTGGTAAAACTACCATCTACGCCGAATATCAATATTATGGATGCCGGCCTGCGCGACAACTTCGGCATGGAACTATCCAACCGTTATGTGCATGTTTTCAGGCAATGGATAAAAGAAAATACGAGCAGAGTAATCATATTGCAGGTGCGCGATACCCGTTCGCACGAGGTTTTCCCGCCGTCGGAGATGAACACATTGGGCAAAATGATTTACGACCCGCTCTTCGCCATACAAAACAAATGGGAGCCCTTCCAGTCTTACGCGCAGGGATATACAAAAGACTACCTGCGGGAATATATGGGCGACAAGCTGGAATATGTAACCCTGCAATATATACCTGAGTTGGGCAAAAAGTCCGCGCCGCTTAATTTTCATGTAACAGCAAAAGAGCAAAAAGACCTGCTGAACAGCATATACCACCAGGAGAATACAAAAGAGATGCAGAAACTGCTCCGGCTGCTGGCTACCAAATAGCTTTAGTACATTTGCCCTGCGATGAAAGTAACGGGTTTCACCTTTATCAGGAATGCCATAAAATACGACTACCCCGTAGTCGAAGCTATCCGTTCCATATTGCCGGTCTGCGATGATTTCGTAATAGCCGTGGGCAAGTCGGAAGACGGTACGCTGGATATGATAAAAAACATAGACCCGCAAAAGATACGTGTGATAGAAACCGAATGGGACGACAGCCTGCGCACGGGCGGCAGGGTGCTGGCCGAAGAAACCAATAAAGCCTTCAGGGCTATAGATAATTCCGCCGACTGGTGTTTTTATATACAGGGAGATGAGATAGTGCACGAGCAGTACCTGGATACAATAAAAGAGGGCATGCTGCGCTGGAAAGATGATAAACGTGTGGACGGGCTGCTGTTCAAATACCTGCATTTTTATGGCTCTTACGATTATGTAGGCACTTCATCGCGCTGGTACCCGCATGAGATACGCATCATCCGCAACGACAAGAGTATCTATTCCTATCGCGATGCCCAGGGTTTCCGCAAGGGCGATGATGAAAAGCTGAACGTAAAGCTGCTGGACGCTTATGTATATCACTACGGCTGGGTGAAAGACCCCCGCGCCATGCAGCGCAAACAGGAAATATTTCACAAGCTGTGGCACGACGATGCATGGGTAGAGAAGAATGTAGCCAAAGCCGAAGAGTTTGACTATGCAGCCCATATAGATGCGGTACGGAAATTCACAGGCACCCACCCTGCCGTAATGCAGGAGCGCATAATCAACAGCAACTGGAAATTTGATTACGACATCTCCTTCAACCGCACATCGCTCAAAGAACGCTTCAAAGCCTTTGCTGAAAAAAGACTGGGCATCAAAATGAGCTATAGGAATTATAAGTTGATATAGTTGTTACCAAATTGTTTCCATTCGGTTCAGAGTTTCAAAAAAAGGGTCATTAACACATTTAAGGAACCAGCAAACTTATCCTGTTATTGCATTCCCTTATTAAATGCTATTTTTACCATCTCTATATCAAAGCAATGAACGAGAACAACAACTATGTAGCCATTATGGCGGGCGGTATCGGCAGCAGGTTCTGGCCAGTAAGCCGTACCAGTTATCCTAAACAGTTTATAGACCTGCTGGGCACAGGTAAGTCTCTGATACAGTGGACCTACCAGCGGTTTACCCATATTGTACCAAAAGAAAATATATACTTCATTACCAACGAGGCATATATTGAAACCTTGAAGAGCCAGATACCCGAGGTGAATGATGAAAACATCATCAGCGAACCCTCGCGCAAGAATACCAGCCCCTGCGCTGCGTACTTTGCCCACAAGATGATGGCGAAGAATCCCAACGCCAATATCATCATGTCTCCCGCCGACCACCTGATAATGGATGAAAAGGCATTTGAAAAAACGGCTAAAGACGCGCTTGAATTTGTGTCCAACCACGACGCCCTGCTCACAATGGGTATCAAGCCTACCCGACCCGATACAGGCTATGGCTATATTCAGTATGATGTGGAAGAAGAGCTGAATAAAGTATATAAGGTGAAGACATTCACTGAAAAACCTTCGCTTGAGCTTGCCAAGACTTTTCTGAAAAGCGGTGACTTCTTGTGGAACTCCGGCATATTCGTATGGAATGTAAAAACCATAATGGAGGCATTGGAAAAACACCAGCCGGAACTGAACGAAGTATTCCTGCAGGCAGACGGTGTGTATAATACACCGAGCGAGCATGAGGTCATCAGCAGGCTGTATGCCCAGTGTACTAATATATCCATCGACTACGGCATTATGGAAAAGGCCAAAAATGTGTATGTCATCCCATCATACTTTGGCTGGAGCGATCTGGGTACGTGGGAATCCGCCTATGACAACTCGGAGAAAGACTACCTGGGCAATGCCGTGTATGGCAAAAACGTAATGGTGATAGACGCAACCGAGTGTATGATAAAGGCTGATGATAATAAACTGGTAGTACTGCAGGGGTTGGAAGAGTTTGTAGTGGTTGACACCAAAGACGTACTGCTGATATGCGAGCGCAGCCGCGAGCAGCAGATAAAAGAATACGTTGCAGAAGTAAAACGAAATAAAGGAGATAAATACCTGTAATGAACTTACCGCAGAAACATTCAGCCAAAGGGACGACCATCTTCACGGTAATGAGTGCATTAGCTACCGAGCATAATGCCATCAACCTGTCGCAGGGTTTTCCTGATTTTCCTGTAGATGAAAAGCTGGGTGTGCTGCTTGCGGAAGCGGTGCAGAACGGGTACAACCAATATTCACCAATGCCGGGGCTGCCCATGCTGCGCGATGCCATAGCGAATGATTTTAAAAGGCGTTACAATGTAGACATTGACGGTGCAAATGAAATAACAATCACACCCGGTGCCACCTACGGCATATACACCGCATTTACATCCATATTGCAGAAAGGCGATGAAGTAATAGTGCTGGAACCGGCATACGATAGCTACATACCCAATATAGAAACCAATGGTGCAATAGTAGTGCCCGTGCCACTTACCGCGCCTGCATTTACTGTTGATTGGAACAGGGTGAAAGATGCCATAACGGACAAGACTAAAGCAATTATCATCAATACCCCACACAACCCTACAGGTACTATGTGGACACGCGAGGACTGGGACAGCCTTGCGGAAATACTGCGCGGCACAGATATCATACTGTTATCAGACGAGGTGTACGAGCAATTAGTATTTGATGGTAAAGAGCACTACAGCGTTTTGCAACACGAAGAACTGAGACAGAGAAGCTTTGCTATCTTTTCTTTCGGTAAAGTATATCATAACACAGGCTGGAAGATGGGCTATGTTATTGCTCCGCCGGAGTTGACAAAAGCCTTCCGCAGCATACACCAGTTTTTGTGCTTCTCGGTTAATACACCCGCACAATATGCGCTGGCGCAATACTTATCGCAACCCACACTGCCCGATGTAAAAAACATGATGCAGCGGAAAAGAGATTACTTCCTGGAGCTGTTAAAAGACACACCTTTTACCATACACCAACCCGCGGCAGGCAGTTATTTCCAGACAGCGCAGTATGCCAACATCAGCGATATGCCCGATACTGAATTTGCCATATGGCTGACGAAAGAGTATGGCGTAGCTACTATACCGGTAAGTGTATTCTACAGCAACAAACAGGACGATAAAATCATACGCTTCTGCTTCGCCAAAAAAGAAGAAACTATTAAGGCTGCTATTGAAAAACTGTCAGGAATAAAGGCGCCCGTTTTATAGATAGTCGTACCCCAGCTTAATAATCAGCGCAACTGAAACGAGGATAAAAAACAGCCTGATAAAACCACTGCCTTTTTTAATAGCCACGTGTGCACCTGCATAGTTACCCGCCATATTGCACAGGGCTACAGGTATGGCAATACTCCATACCACAAACCCTTTGCCAATAAAAAACATCAAGGCACCGATATTAGCAGATACATTGATGATTTTTGCATTGGCGGAAGCATGCAGAAAATCGTAACCAAATAATGTGATAAATGCGAATAACAGGAAGCTACCAGTGCCGGGGCCTATCAATCCTTCGTACAGGCCGAGTATGCCGCCGGTTGCTATGGCAGATACAAGGTATTTCGTTTGCGATAGTGGTTTTACATTATGGTGCAGCCCAAGTTCTTTTTTAAACATCGTGTATGCCAGCACCAGTACCAATGCGGTAATGATAAACGGCATGAACTGCTCTTTATGTATAAAGCTCACTAACAGCGCACCCTCAAAAGACGCCACCAATGCGGAAATAATAATGGGCGACAAATGCTTCCAGTCAATATCCACGCGTTTGATATATCGCACAGCCGCTACAGATGTACCAGAGAAAGAAGCCGTCTTGTTGGTTGCCAATGTCTGCACCAGCGATAGCTGCGGTTGCAATATGAACATGGCCGGCAGTTGTATCAAACCACCTCCCCCTGCCACGGCATCAACAAAACCGGCAGTAAAAGCAAAGAGGCAAAGAAGGATGAGTGTTAACATAAAAAAGCCGTCCGGTATGCGGACGGCTAAATGTATAAATTCTGTTCTGTATTTAATAAGTAATCACCTGCTCTTCGATGGTTTCCGGTATTTGCCTGAACTCGTATTGCTGGTTGCGCAGTTGAGGTTCGAAGCCCGCTGCTCGGATGGCATCCTGTATTCCTTTGTAGGTAAACCTGTGCGGTGCGCCCGCTGCGCTCACCACATTTTCTTCTATCATGATGGAACCAAAATCATTAGCCCCGGCATGTAAACAGAGTTGCGCCACTTCTTTGCCCACCGTCAGCCACGATGCCTGTATGTTCTTCACATTCGGCAGCATGATGCGGCTCATGGCTATCATGCGGATGTACTCTTCGGCAGTCGTCAGGTTTTTTGTCCCGCGTATGCGCCTCAGCAGCGTGTCCACATCCTGGAATGTCCAGGGAATGAACGCGATGAAGCCTTTGGCATCTTCCGGCTTCTTAGCCTGCACCTCGCGTATTTTCACCAGGTGCTCGAAACGCTCTTCTATCGTTTCCACATGGCCGAACATCATAGTGGCAGATGTAGTCAGGCCTACCTTATGTGCTTCATGCATAATATCCAGCCATTCCTGCGCACCGCATTTGCCTTTGGATATCAACCTGCGTACACGGTCGTTCAGTATCTCGGCACCCGGCCCCGGCATACTGTCCATACCGGCAGCTTTCAGTGCGGTAAGTGCCTCCCTGTGGCTCACACCCGACACCTTGCAGATATGCGCTACCTCGGGTGGGCCCAGTGCGTGGAGTTTCAGGTCGGGGTATAGTTCTTTCAGTTGTTTGAAAAGCGTTGTGTAATAATCCAGCCCCAACTCAGGATGGTGGCCGCCCTGCAACAGCAGTTGTTCGCCACCATAGCGGAAGGTTTCTTCAATCTTCTCCTTATAGGTCTCTATATCAGTGATGTACGACTCGGGGTGGCCGGGGATGCGGTAAAAGTTGCAGAACTTGCAGTTGGCAATACAAACATTGGTAGTGTTCATATTGCGGTCTATAATCCAGGTCACCTTGCCATGTGGCACTTGTTGTTTGCGCAGCTCGTTGGCCACGAACATCAATTCCGCCAGCGGGGCATGTTGAAACAAATACACCCCTTCTTCCATACTGAGGAAATCAAACTGCAACGCCCGGTCGTATAATTCTGCTAACTTCATCACCCTGCAAAATTAACCCAAAAAGCCTTGCCTTATATACCTATATCCGATTGCTGCATATACAGGCATTATAGATTTTTAAACATCATGGATTATGATTAGGTTAATTTTGTTACTTTGTAATTGATGGGTACGCATATACTGACATTGTTTGGAGAGGAGATAGTGCCGGAGCAGCTGAATGCTGTGGGCAGGAAGAAATCTGCACCCAAGCCGAAGAAAGAAAAGCCGGAGAAAGAGCAAGTTGAAGAAGTGGTGGCGGAGGTTGCGGAAGAGGTAATTGTTGCGCCGGAACCTGTTGCCAAAAAGGCTGTAAAAAAAGAAGCGGTTGTTGAAGCTACTCCCATTGAAGATAAGTTCACCGATTGGGAGGGTGAAAAGCAATACTACTCCATAGGTGAAGTAGCCAAGATATTCAATGTCAGGACATCCAACATACGCTACTGGACCAATGAATTTGCACTGAAAGTACGCACTACCCGCAAGGGCGACAGGCTGTACACCCCTGAGCAGATAAAGGAAATACGCACCATCTACCACCTGACGAAAGAAAGGGGTTTTACCATTGCAGGGGCTAAAGGCAAGCTGAAAGACAGCAAAAAAGTGTCCGTACAATCGGTGGACCTGAAAGACTCGCTGCTGCAACTACGCAATAAGCTGGTGCAACTCAAAAACAGCATTAAGTAATCTACCATGCGTATTTTATTTCTGGCACTGGCAATATTTACAGTCATGCATACACAGGCACAAGGCACATTTGATAAGGCTATTAACGACAGGAACGAACTGGTATTTACAGGACAGTTTACATTTACCGACCTGCAGGCGGAGGAATCTTTCAAATGGATGCCGGAAGGTATAGAGGCTTACCAGCCCAATGCAGAAGATATGAGTTACCTGAAGAGTGAGCTTAATAAATACCAACTGGTGGTGTTTATGGGTACCTGGTGCGAGGATTCTCATAACCTGGTTCCTAAATTGTATAAGGTACTGGATGCTGCCAGCTATCCATTACAAACCCTTACGCTCTACGGGCTGGACCGTGAGAAGAAAGGTAAGGGTACCGAGCACGAAGAATACAAAGTATTATTTGTGCCCACTATCATTGTCCTTTCAGACGGTAAGGAAGTAGGACGCATTACAGAAACAGTCAGGAAGAGTGTAGAGGCGGACCTTTCAGCCATCATTAAGGATTTTGCAGGCGAATAAGTAATTTGCAGGCTCAAAATCTGCACATGGAGTTACCTCATCATATATCTATCGAGTACCTGCAATCGCTGGGTGCGAAACCTATCAATCTTTCAGGCGCTGCTATAGGCCGCATACTAGACAACCGTAATTATTTAGATAAGAAACTGAGCAAGGGCGAAACCCATTACGGTATTAATACGGGGTTTGGTTCTTTGTGCGATGTGCGCATCAGCGACGACCAGCTTTCTCAACTGCAGGAGAACCTTGTATGCTCACATGCCTGCGGTATGGGCGATGAAGTGCCCGAAGATGTAGTGAAGCTGATGTTGCTGCTCAAAGCACACGGCCTCAGCCAGGGCTATAGCGGTGTACGTACCGAAGTGGTGCAGCGTTTGGTTGACTTTTACAATATGGGTATCTATCCCGTGGTATATGAATTAGGTTCCCTCGGCGCTTCCGGCGATCTGGCACCATTGGCACACCTCAGCCTGCCGATATTCGGCATGGGCAAGGTACGATACAATGGCAAAGTGCGTGAGAGTAAGGATGTGCTGAGAGAACTGGAAATGGAACCTATTCCGTTGGCTGCCAAAGAGGGGCTGGCGTTGCTGAACGGCACTCAGTTTATGAGCAGCTACGGTACCTGGGCGTTGATGGCAGCTGAAAGGCTGTATCGCTGGGCGAATGTAATAGGTGCTATATCTACTGATGCTTACCATGCCAAGAGCGACCCGTTTAAACATCCTATACACAGGGTACGCCCTCATAACGGACAGATAATTACAGCACAGCAGCTGATGGAACTTCTGGAAGGCAGCGCGATACAAGCCGTTCCCAAACAACAGGTGCAGGACCCGTATTCTTTCCGCTGTATGCCGCAGGTGCATGGCGCTACCAGGGATGTGATAGATACGGTAACTAATGTTATAGAAATAGAAATCAACTCTGTGACAGATAACCCCATCGTCTTCCATGACGAGGATGAAATCATCAGCGGCGGTAACTTCCACGGGCAGCCGTTAGCATTGCATTTAGACTTCCTGGCAATAGCCATGTCGGAGTTGGCGAATATATCTGAACGCCGTACCTACCTGCTGGTAAGCGGACAAAGAGGATTGCCGCCATTCCTGGCTCCCGATGCAGGATTGAACAGCGGGTTTATGATTGCACAATACACTGCAGCGGCTATTGTTAGCCAGAACAAACAACTCTGTACGCCTGCATCTATCGACAGTATAGTGAGCAGCAACGGGCAGGAAGATCATGTAAGTATGGGCGCCAACGCCGCTACCAAGCTGCACAAGCTCATGAAGAATGTACAACGTGTATTAGCTATTGAACTGCTGACAACAGTGCAGGCAATCGAGTTCCGCAGGCCGGGAACAAGCTCTCCTGCACTGGAAAAGATATGTACAGCATTAAGGGGACAAATACCTTTTATGGATAGCGACAGACTGCTGCACGACGACCTGGTTAAAACAGAACAATTCCTGGAGCAGGATGCGGATGCGCTGATGAAATAATGCAGTATATTGTTTGTCTATTTCAGACAACCTATGTACTACAAAGAAGCTATATTATGCCTGATGTTTGGTGTTGCAGAAGCAGACGGCGGTTTGCGCGAAGACGAACTCATCAACATTGTCACTATGAAGGAGATCTTCAAAGGCTATTCAGAGCACGACATTATTACACTATATAAAGAATACAAAAAACGTTTTGAAGATAAAAGCTTCAGCGATATAGCCCATATAATGGCCAGCCAGATACCGCCCGAGTTGCATATGGCGACCCTTTCCATCCTGGCGGATATTATCGTACTGGACTTTAATGTGGATATGAAGGAAGGCTCTTTCATCAGCATAGTAGCCAATACCATGGGTATCAGCGATGTAGCGGTAAAAACATTGCTGTTGACTTCTTTATCTAAAAGGCTGATGATGAGTGCGGGTAAAGAATAAATAAACCCTATTGATGTATAAACATTAGCCTGTGCTTTCGTTTAATATAATGCCGTAATTTTAGGGTATGATGTCCAGGAAAAAATTCATTAAAGGTTCGGCTATTATCGGTGCTTCGCTTGCAGTGCCCAATTTCCTCTTTGGCCAGTCGGGTATGTACTCCGGCAAGGGGCATAGGAAGATACACCGCATACTCAACTCAGACAGGGTAAATGTAGGCACCTTGCCGGTGATGCGCGCATTCGCGGGCAACCATTTGGATTATGTGTCGCCCTTCGTGATGTTCGACGAGTTTGGCCCGGTGGATGTGAACCCCGGCAGCAACCCTCTGCGTGTAGATGCGCATCCCCATGCGGGTGTAATACCCACTACTTATTTCCTGTCGGGCAGCGGCCATCATAAGGATAGCCTGAATTATGATTTCCAGATAGAGCAGGGAGAGTTTATGATGTTCAGCTCGGGCAAAGGGGCTATACATATGGAAGAATCAGGCCAAAGGCTGAAAAAAGAGGGTGGCAACCTGCATGGTTTCCAGATATGGCTGAACATGCCTGCACAAAATAAATACGATGACCCTACCACGGTGGTACACCGTGGCAAGCAGATGCCCACCATTGTAAAGAAAAACTTTACGGGCAGGGTAGTGCTGGGCGAGCTGATGGGCTATAAATCAGACATCAAAACATTTACTCCCACGTTCTATTATTATATCAAACTGAATAAGCAGTCGCGCCTGGACATCCCTGTTGACCCCACGCACAATGCCTTCGCCTATTGCGTGAGCGGCAAAGTGGAGATAGAAGACCAGCACGAATTGAAACCTAACCAACTGGTATTGTACAAAAGGGGCGGCGATGTTATCAACCTGTACAGCGAAGAAGGTGCAGAAGTATTTGTATTGGGTGGGCAACCGCTCAACGAGCCGGTATATTCTTACGGTCCGTTTGTAATGAACAGCGAGGAGCAAATCATGCGTTGCTATGCCGACTACCAGTCCGGCAAAATGGGCGACCCCAGGCAGGTGAATTAGTAATGGAATTGTAAATATCTGTGTGCATCCAACCGGCAACGGTTTTCAAGTCGTCTATCGTTGTAATATTGCGTTGATGAAAAACATTTACTGCATACTAATAATTCTGTTCCCATTCCTTGCGAACGAATCTTACGCACAGATAAAATGCTACCGTTTCAGCCTGGCGCTGCAGAGTACCGACTGGCGCGATACATCATGTGTGGCCTGCACTTCTGACCCCGATGTGATTGCTGATGTAAATAACCAGTTGAGCAAACAATTTGCAGACAGGAACAAACATATAAATGGTGCAATTGCAGCCGGCAATGCATCGGTTAACAAAAACGCTCATTATAATTTTCTCTGGCATTTTAAGGTGAACGAATGGAGCCTGAGAGAAATGTCAATGGAAGTATGTGATGGCCGCCCGTATTCTGATATAGACCTGGATACAGCCTACTGGTTCAATACAGTTGGCTTTTTCTGCCCATGGACATCAATAGTGGCAGAAGAACTGACCACAGTAAGCATACCTGATAGGAAAGGTGATATCGGCAACATGGCACTTTATCCTAATCCCGCAGCCGGGTATTTCAACCTGGTATCCGCTCAGGGCTTCAGGGGAGAAATACTGATATACAGTATGAACGGCATGCTGCAATATAAAAAGCCGGCCTATATTGAAAAAGGGGGAACCGCCTCATTTGACATCAGTCAACTGCCCTCGGGACTCTATATGCTGCAACTGAAAAACGAATATTCCGTATGGAATCAACGGCTGAGCATAGCCCGTTAAACTCCTCTCTTTTTTAGGCTGCATATGCATACTACGTTAAACAAATGAAGTATATTCAATACTTCAATATAGCTGCTATGCAAAAAAAATGGCTAATGCTTGCCGGGCTATTATTCCCGGTGTTTTGCTCCGCGCAATATACCCAGACAATTAAGGGTACAGTCACCGATAAAGAATCTAAAATACCACTGGCTGGTGTAACTGTTGCAGTTACCACGGTCAATCCTCCAGCAGGTACGGCTACTGACGGTAATGGTAACTTTTTAATAGAAAATATACCGGTAGGCAAACACACCATACAGGTGTCCTACA
>JACFNS010000048.1:0-2244 GCA_019454705.1 Taibaiella sp.
GTTTTTGCCCGCCCAGGCAGTGGTCAACAGGCACAGGCTGAATAATGTAAGTAGCAGCTTCTTCATAAATGATGCAATAAATCTTAATTTAGATACTGATTTAAAAATTTAAGGTACGAACTTACTGAAAAACTAAACGTATCGTAAATATCAGCAGATGAATACCAGGAAATACGTGAAAGGGATTGCGAGATTATTGCCTGAGTGGTCGTGGAATATAGACCTGCGCAAGCCGCTTACCTCTTTCAACCCCACCAAGATAGAAGAACACCGTGAGCAGAAGGAAACTGAACCTGTTTATTCCGTCTTCGACTACAATGCCGCCGGATACGAGGAGAAAAAACAGGTAGCCTTTGAAGACTGCACCCAATACATCACCAGCGGGCGTGTTACCTGGATAAACGTGGATGGCATCAAGAAGAGTGAAGTGGAAAAGCTCTGCAACCACTATGGGGTACACCACCTGCTGGTAGAAGACATCATAAGTATAGGCCAGCGGCCCAAAATGGAAGATGCGGGCGAGGTAATATTCTGCCTGCTACCCATGCTGTACTATAATGTGAACACCGGCGAAATAGAAAGCGAACAGGTGAGCATATTGCTGGGCAAGGACTTTGTCATATCCTTCCAGGAAGACCCTAAGCGCGATGTATTTGACCCCGTTCGCGAACGTATACGCATCGGCACATCCCGGCTCCGCAGCCGTACTGCCGACTATCTCTGCTATAGCCTGATAGATATCATAGTGGACAGCTACTTCGGCATTATAGAAAAGATAAACGACAGGATAGAGCGACTGGAAGACATCCTGTTGCTGCACAAGCGGGAACAGGCCACGCTCTCACGCCTGAGCATATTACGCAGAGAAGTGATGGTATTGAAGCGTTCTATATCACCAGTAAAGGAACTGGTACAAGGATTTATAAAAAGCGACAGCGACCTGCTGGAATTTGAACACGAAAAATACTACAAAGATGTACTGGACCACATAACACTGGCCAACGAATATGTAGAGAACCACCGCGATATGGTGATGAACTTGCAGGACCTGTCGATGAGCCAGATAAACCTGCGCATGAACGAGGTGATGAAGGTGTTTACCCTGCTGGCTACGCTGATGGCACCCGCTACGGTTATAGGCGGCATATTCGGCATGAACTTCGATGTCATTCCATTAGCACACCTGCAGGAAGGCTTTTATGTAACCGTTGGTCTGATGCTGATAATACCGTTGCTGATGCTGATATATTTTAAACGGAAGGGGTGGTTTTGATATGAATAGCTATCACATAGCAACAGCTGCTGATGATAATTTATTCTTTACCTCGCTTTTATCAATCTCACACCAAGGTAATACTTAATGTAAATTTTGAGTAACGTAAACCATCCCGGATGTGCTCCTTGCCAATAAGGCTTTAATAAAAATGCATCTATACGTGCATAATCTTCAAGATAGGTATAGCCTGTATTCAATCTCAATCGTTGCATGTCCGTTTCAGTAAGTTCCCTTACGCTATGAACCCTGCCTTTACTTGCCTTCTTAAACCGGTATGCCTCAGGCCATGGCAGCCAGGCCAAGTTGGGTTGCGCCAGCCAATATAGCCTGAACCCTTTATTATACCAGTATTCCCCATTATCCCGCTCTAACAAGTACGGAAACTCCAGGCCTGCATCCTTTGCTTTTTTTACATCTATCACTCCTGTATCGCCCACGCCATGTTTCAAAAACTCAAATACGCCAACCTGGGGGGTGGGTAAGAGTTCATACTTAGCATCATGCCTGAATATCTTTTGTAAAAAATTCAGGTTGCACATTATACAGTTAAACTGTTCAAAAATATGTTTTACGCGATTTTCAAGTTGTACATCACGCCATAAAAACTGCATGTCATCCTGCACAAAATAAACGTAGTCAAAATTTTCCTGTATAGCATACGTAACAGCACTGTTCATCATTTTATGCAGGCCGCCATGTTTGCTTCCCTGCACAGGCTTGTCAATAACATGTATATATGTACTGTTTGGAGTTTCCGCTAGCACCTTTTTGACGTTAGGATCCGTACTGCCATCATCGAAAATGGCTACCGAAAATTCAGGGTAATACTTTTGTATGGACAACAGTACATTTTTGAGGTATGCTCCGCGATTATAACTAAATACACAAACAAGCCACTTAGCCGAAAACATCATATGGATTAGTTAGTTATTTAATTATGAAGAGGAATTTTCGAGAGTATTGCCCGG
>JACFNS010000048.1:2254-4417 GCA_019454705.1 Taibaiella sp.
CAGACATTTCTTACAAATTAACTTTATAAACCGTTTCCGGGTTTGTTGTATACAAACAAGGTGTACTCTCCATTATCCCATAAAAAAGTTTTGTTTGCCATCCTATCAACTTTGTATAAAATCTTACAAAAACCGGGATGTTTCTTCAGTTTACCGGCCTGAAACCACGCGGGATAAAAGATAGAGTAGCCTCTTCTTTTCTGTAGTTGCAAGCCAGTATTATTGAATGCTTTCTGAATGCGGGCGGGCGTGTACGTTTTACTATCGAGGGCGTAGTCATTAGAGTAACCCCTCCACACTTTTCCCCACCTTGCCATTGCTTTTCCAGGCCTGAGCTTTAGCATGTTCACAACAAACTCGGACAAGTAGTACTTATTTACAAAAGTAAGTACCGCCTGCCCGCCGGGCTTTAATAATTTGTCAATGATTTTTGCAGCTTCATCCAGTGAGCTTACCGTATTCAAAGCTCCGAAAAAGACATAGACAATATCAAATTTCAGGTCTTCCTGCAGGTGTTGGCGCAGCTCTTCAATACCTGTATTGATGAACTGTGTGTTGCTTAAATTTTTTGCTTTGCACATACCGGCAGCATAGTCAATCATACCCTGCGATACGTCTATCCCATATACTTTAGCACTCGGATACTTTTCAGCGAAGTGTGCTACGTCCATACCCGGTCCGCACCCGATATCCAGTATATTTTTCGGAGCAGGATGTGTAACATAAGTACGAAATGAATCGCGCATACCTGACAGAATCTGGTTGGTATCACTTTTCTCATGATGTTGTTTGGCGAATATGTCAAAGTAATCTCCGACTTCTTTATAATATTCCGTAGTATTTTTTGTGTCAACCATTTTGTTTGGCTAGTTGTGTAATGTATGTATCAATATCGGTGCATAATGGCTGATAACTGCTTAAAAGTGTCCTGTGATTCGTGTCAAGAACCACTTCGCATAATATGGATGATGCTGTAGTCTTATCCATTATTCTGTACATATCCTCTTCCTTGTAATGAATTTTAGCTGATTGCTTGTATGCTTTTGCAAGACTCTCAATAAAACTTTTGTATGAAATATCACCAAAGTTATAAATATTGTATATATCAGGGGCAGGGGCGTTCATGGCATAATGCCATAACATGCGGGCGCAGTCTTCTACAGTAACGAGAGACATCCTTCTGTGCTCATCACCATACACAGGTACAGCATTTTTTTTAAAAACGTGCTTTTCATATAATTGAGAAAACCATGAACCCTTACCCAGTATCCATGGGGCGCGCAACATGATTATATTACCGTCATTTTTTTGGAGGGCTTTAAGTATCGGGCGTTCTGCATAGTAATAATAACTGCCAAATCCTGTTGGCTTTAATGCATCCGTCTCTACAGATATCTTACCGGGATTGTGCCCATACATTAAGGAACCCGACAGATAAACTACTCTTGTTTTGCTATGATGTTTATTTAATACCCTCAACAACTTTTCATTTGCAATGTGTCCCTTCCAACCGGCCAGTAATCTTCCTGCATTTCCACCTCTCTTACCGGATATCCTTGCAAGGTGAAAAATAATATCGAAAGATGCTTGCTGTGCCAGAAATTCAGGCAAAGACCGTAATGATGATTGGATATACCGTATATTACTGTGTATGGCTGCCACGGGCTTTTTATGCACAACAGCAGTTACATCCAACCCCTCTATGCCTGACAAATAACTCAATAATGCCGACCCGGTAAAACCGGTGGCGCCTGTAACCAGTATGCGCATAAAGTGATTATAAATCTAAACCAGCAACTCTTAAGGTTTCGTCATTATTCAATCTTAATACCTTTTTCTGATAATTCAGCGGATGTTGCTTAGAAACATACCATTTGGTTTTCATGGCTATATCATAATCTTCCATCGGATAATTTTTGCGTTGCCATTTCAGGCGCCATAGCTTATCGGTAAGTTGCATCAGTGCCAGGTTCACACGTTCCGGCCATATCCTATTGAGCAGCCACTCCACGGATGTCTTTATTTTTGGCGATGTTGGTACTGAATTATGCTCATCCACATTTAACCCTATATTCGGAAAATAATCTGACATCCATTCCTTATTCTTTTTAAGCAGTAGCTTATGCAAATCCCGGTTGTGAACGGGTATCAGCGTAGCCAATT
>JACFNS010000048.1:4427-7412 GCA_019454705.1 Taibaiella sp.
ATTCTGTAGCTGTGAATATGTTGTTTTCCTCCAGGCATAGTTGAGATTCATCTATAAAGTAATTCATGCAGAAGGAATGCTGCCTGTTTACGATAAAAGTGAATTTTTTAAACAGGTGCAGGAAAGTACGACATATCCATAATCTTTTTTCGGAGGTAATAATGAAAAAGTCAATGTCCGATTTTTCATCGGCATAACCTTTGGAAAGCGAGCCTGATACAAATACCGCCCTCACAAACGGGAAGGCTGCTATTATTGCAGCGCATTTGCGTGCCTCTTTCATTTTTTCGGCAGCCATATCAGCACCTACCTTCCGTTTCAGGAATATCTGTGCAGAATTTTCCAATGAATACATGTTCTGTTCATAAAAAACACGCTCCGCCCTTACCAGTTCATTTAAAGCTTCGCTTAATTCCGTTAGGCTTACTTCTACCTGTAAAAATCGGTGTATCTCTTCAAGGTACAACGGATGCCTGAATACGTGGAAATACTTTAAAGTTTTTAGTATATAGCAGCTAAGCAGCGCATGGTCTGTTGTAGTAGTATGGCCCTGACCCAATAAACTATCTCCTCTCATTTTTCAATGATTCAAATGTTACGGAGCACGAAATAATACAGGGTAAAACGAAGGTTAGATAAACGATAATAAAGGTACTACATTACACGATTTCAAGCATTAAAATTCATGTTTTTATATTAATCTCACTCCATTATCAGATTTATATTCCCAAAATATATGTTGCACTAAGCAAAAGTTCTATTTTTGTCGCTATAAACTATTAAAACGAATATATATTTGGCCCATGCCTGCAGAAAATCAAACCCCTGTTTCATTTTACGATAGACTCATATCTGTTTTACATTCATTTTATGTAGATATCAGGAAAAATATCATTGTATTCTTCTTGTGTTTAATATTAGTACCGGGAGTATTTATATTCTTAAACATGAAAAAAGCAAATACATATACTGCTTCATTTACAGTTATGTATGAAGAATTGGTACGCAAGGTATATGGTGACAGGCTCAATAAACTGAACCTGTTGATTGAAGAAAATAACAGTAAAGCACAAGCACTGCTGGGTTTGTCTAAAAAACAAATTAACTCGCTTAAGCAAATAGAAGCTACTAATATATTGGGTGAACCCCTGTCAAAAGACCTGAACGTAGATAAGATACCATTTATAGTAAATGTGTACGTTAGTGATACCAGTTATGTAAGGGATATACAAGAAGGCATAGTAAACTACCTGGAAAATGCCAACCAGTACCTCATCAACAAACGAAGGTTAAAGATCAAAGAGATTGATGATGAAATTAGTTTCATTAATCGCGAACTAAAAATGATGGACAGCCTGAAAAGGCTTTACCACGTAGGCATAACAGCAACTTCTGCTACGTCAGGAAGCAGCAGCGAAGGTTCATTATATTCCCTTTCTTATGAATTGTACAAGAAGAAGCAGGAGCTGTTAAAGAAAAAAGAAATGCCGATGAACCTGTATGTAATTGATGATGCTATAGTGCCCACAAAAAGCAACAGATCTTATGTGCTAATGGCGGCTGCGGGCCTCATTACAGGTTTTATACTTTACATACTACTGGCTTATATAGTGCTGCCTGTTCTGCGTTACAAAAAAGTTTAGGCCTTTTTCTCCTGGCACAGCTCAATCAGGACACTGTTGGTACTTTTGGGATGCAGGAAACATATCAATTTGTTGTCTGCGCCCTCTTTAGGTGTTTCGTTGAGTAAAGTAAACCCAAGGGCAGAAAGCCTTTTCATTTCCGCCAGAATATTCTCTACCTCAAACGCTATATGGTGGATTCCCTCACCCTTTTTCTCAATATACTTATTGATGGGGCTGTCGGGCCTGGTTGCTTCCAGCAATTCTATCTTTGACTCACCCAACTGGAAAAACGCTGTGCTTACTCCCTCAGATTCAACCACTTCTGTTTTATAACAAGGTATATTCAACAGTTGCTCAAATAAAGGTATTGATTTCTGCAAGTCGGCTACCGCAATACCCAAATGCTCTATTTTCAACATAAAAATCTTATAAGTTTTAGATATGGCTTCATATAAAGCTACAATGTACAAAATGAACGAATACACTGATTAGTATGTAACTTTGTAGGCCAACATTATCAACGTAATCAGAACATGAGTGTGAAATTGCCAATATACCTGGATAATAACGCCACTACGCCTTGCGACCCAAGGGTACTGGATGAAATGATACCCTATTTTACCGAGAAATTCGGTAATGCCGCCAGCCGCAGCCATCCCTTTGGCTGGGTGGCCGAAGAAGCGGTGGACTATGCCCGCGAGCAGGTAGCTAAACTGATCAATGCTAATCCAAAGGAAATAATATTCACTTCGGGCGCTACAGAGGCTGATAACCTGGCTCTGAAAGGGGTTTTTGAGATGTATAGCTCAAAAGGTAACCACATTATTACCTGCACTACTGAGCACAAAGCAGTGCTGGATACCTGCAAGCATATAGAAAAGCTGGGTGGCGAGGTTACCTACCTGCCTGTACAGGCCGATGGCCTCATAGACCTGGGCGAACTGGAAAAAGCTATTACATCAAAGACTATTCTTATTTCCATCATGTATGGCAATAACGAAATAGGTGTGGTACAACCCATTCGTGAAATAAGCGCTTTAGCTAAAAAACACGGCATATTGTTCTTTACCGATGCCACACAGGCTGTGGGTAAGATACCTGTGGACGTTGAAGCAGACGGCATAGACTTGATGGCCTTCAGCGCACACAAAATGTACGGCCCTAAGGGTGTAGGCGCATTGTATGTACGCCGCAAGAATCCCCGCGTAAAAGTGACCGCACAGATGGATGGCGGTGGCCACGAGCGCGGTATGCGTAGTGGTACTATGAACGTGCCTGGCATTGTAGGCTTTGGTAAAGCGTGCGAGATATGCATGAATGAGATGGAGGCAGAAGCTGCCCGCCTGAGTGTAATGCGCGA
>JACFNS010000048.1:7422-10964 GCA_019454705.1 Taibaiella sp.
CTTATGTAAACGGTAATGTGGAACACCGTCTGCCACATGTTGCCAATATCTCTTTCAAATATGTAGAGGGAGAGGGCCTGATGATGGGTTTCAACAAGAACATTGCATTGTCCAGTGGTTCTGCTTGTACATCAGCTTCGTTAGAACCATCTTATGTATTGAAAGCACTAGGTCTGGGTGACGACCTGGCACACAGTTCACTGCGCTTTGGCCTGGGCCGCTTTACTACCGATGAGCAGATAGACTATACTATCGGTGCGATAAAAGAAACTGTACTTAAACTGAGAGAGATGAGCCCGCTATGGGAAATGTATAAAGAAGGTATAGACCTCGATACCATTGAATGGGCGCATCACTAAACAACTAAAAAGAGAAAACATTATGGCATATTCAGAAAAAGTAATAGACCACTACCAGAACCCCAAAAACGTGGGCACGCTGGATAAAGCAAAGCAAAACGTAGGCACAGGCCTGGTAGGAGCACCCGAATGCGGCGACGTAATGCGCCTGCAGATAGAGGTAGATGAAACTACAGGACTTATAAAAGACGCTAAGTTCAAGACTTTTGGCTGCGGCTCTGCGATAGCTTCATCATCGCTGGCTACCGAGTGGCTGAAAGGCAAAACCGTTGACCAGGCATTGGCTATAGACAATATGGATATAGTGGAAGAGTTGAACCTGCCCCCGGTAAAAATACACTGCTCTGTATTAGCTGAAGATGCTATAAAAGCAGCTATCAACGATTACCGTGTGAAGAATGGAATGGAAGAACTGGTATTAGACGAGAAGAAACATTAAGAGATAGTGATAATAACTTTTTAGTGGTTGACGGTGCTGATGAAGAAGCTGGATTTGTGTAGAAGAACAATAGCACTGTCAACCACTTTATAAGAAGCATATATGATACATATCAGTGAAAAAGCAAGGAAAAAAATAGAGCAGCTCAGGCAGGATGCCGGGCTGGACAACTCTTATTTTCTGCGTGTAGGTGTTGTGGGTGGTGGTTGCTCCGGCTTGTCTTACAAGCTGGACTTTGATAATGAAGCGCAGCCTAACGACCAGGTGTTTGAAGACGCCGGTGTAAAACTGGTAACGGACCTCAAGAGCTTCCTGTACCTGTGTGATACTGTACTTGAATTTTCAGACGGGTTAAATGGCAAGGGTTTTCACTTTAATAACCCAAATGCCAGCCGCACCTGTGGCTGTGGAGAGAGTTTCTCGGTATAATTTAGTTTGTTGATACAATAAGAGCGGGCGGTAATCAATTACCGCCCGCTCTGTATTTATTACTATGGCTATTAATCAGTATCTCCTTTACCGGCTATGGTTTCCAGTTGCTTTTCAGCTTGCTCCAGTTTTTCTTTTTTATGTTCTATTTTGTGCTCGGTCTGTGCTATTAGTTTGGTCAGGTGTTCGCGCAATTCAGCCTCTTTCTTCATGCCCGGGGTAATATTCTCTATACCCTGCTTGAAGTCCGCCAGCTTCTCTTCTTCCTCCCTCAATTCCGCCCTTATCTTATCAACAAAGTCTGCTGTCTGGTGTACACGTTCTTTCTCTTTCTTTTCAATTATTTGTTTTCGTTTTTCACGGTTAGCATCTTTACGGTTAAAGAAGTTTTTCCTGGCGGCTAGGAAACGTTCCCATATCTCGTTGCTATGCTTGCGGGGTACAGGGCCAATTTTTTTCCATTCGTCCATCAATTCGTTCAGTTCCTCGGTAGCTTCACGCCACTGTGTAGAGTCCTGCAGGTCTTCGGCCCGTTTCAGCAGTGCCAGTTTCTGGGCATAGTTATCATCCAGCGATAATTTAAATTCTTCGAAATTCTTCCGCTTGTTATTAAAAAAATAGTCTCTTGCTTCATTAAACCTGTTCCATATTTCGTCTGATTTTTCTTTTGGAACGCGGCCTAATTTTTTCCACTCCTCCATCAGTTCAGTATAAACTTTGGTGGTTTCATTCCATTCAGTACTTTCTTTCAGGGCTTCAGCTTTTTCTACCAATGCAAGCTTTGCATTATAATTATCATCCTGCTCCTTATGTATTATATCGAAATGTTGTTTTTTTCTTTCAAAGAATACATTGTTGGCTTCTGTAAACCGCTTCCATAGTTCTTCATTCTTGTCGTGCATGGTACGGCCCACACCTTTCCATTGCTCCATCAATGCTTTAAATTCATCCGTCGCTTTTTTCCAGTCTTCGGATGCTGCCAGGGCTTCCGCTTTTTCTACCAGTTCCATTTTCAGGTCCAGGTTTTGCAGCATTTCCTTGTTTATATCTTCCTGGTGTTCGCGTTTGCGCTCAAAGAATTTATCTTTTGCTGCTTCCAGCCTTGCCCATAGTTCATCATTACGTTTCCTGTCCAGGTGGCCAATCTGCTTCCAGTCATCGGCCAGGGTGCGCAAGGCTTCAGTTGTTTCTTTCCAGTCTTCGGCGGCAGAAAGCTCTTCAGCTTTTTGTACTAAAGCAAGTTTTTTCGTGTAATTCTCTTCAGTAAGGCGGGACAACTCCTTATCCAGGTTTTCTACTATCTTATATATAGTATGAAAATCTCCTACGGCATTTGCATGGTTCAGGTATTCTTTAATACGCTCCACTTTGCCCAGCATTTTCAGCTTATCTTCTTCGGCATTCCACTCGGTTACCAGCTCTGTCACCTTGCCCTCTACTTCCGGAAATTTGTCCACCAGCAGGTTAAACAACATTTCTGCATTGTCAGCTGTAAGCGTTCCTACAGGCCGTTGTTTATAATTTGGGTATTCCTTCAGCAATAACTCACCCTGTTCGTTGAGTGTGAATAACGATTTGTGGTCGAAAGAAATTTGTTCCCACCATGCTGATAATGTGGTTGCCTGGTTTCCGTCTTGTGTCATAACCGGTTACTTTAAAGAATCAATATGCTGCCGTTAATTATTATTATCAGCGTTAGCCAAAGACCTTTTTCAGAAGGTCTGTAACACGTGCCGATGGATTTTGCCTGATTTTATTTTCTTCCTGCTCTACTGTTATAAACAACCCGTTTAGTGCCCTTTCGGTTACATAGCCCGTAAGGTCAGGGTTTACTTTATTTCTTGTAGTAGGTAGCCTGTTATAGATGGTAAACACCTGCGACCAATATTTGGTTGCATCCACTTTTCGCAAAGAATTTTCAATAACCGGCCGGAAAGCATTGGTGAGTTGTTGTGTGGTTCTGCCCTTAAGGTAATTAGTAGCAGCCCCGTTGCCACCACGTAAAATGCTTAATCCATCATTTATAGTGATGGTGCGTATGGCATCTACAAATATCGGTGCCGCTTTTTTTGCGGCATCTTCTGCGGCGCGGTTCATTGCCAGTATGGCTTTATCTACCTCGCTACCCATACCTATAGAGCGTAGTGTCTGCTCTACCTGGCGTGCTTCGGGGGGCATTAGTATTTTTATGAGCTGGTTGCCGAAGTAACCGTTTAATGCTGATAACTGGTTGCCTGCGTTATTTGAGCCTATTTCAAGTGCCTGCTTCAGCCCGGCTATTACTTCTGAGTTGGAGAGGTTACTTCCACTATTAC
>JACFNS010000049.1:0-1442 GCA_019454705.1 Taibaiella sp.
TCATTATATGCTGCGTGCGACGACAGAAGGTGGTGTCATCAGCAGGCAGTTCGATGTCCTTAAGTAGCTTCAATAATAAACAATAATGAAAAAGGGGGGCATTTGCCCCCTTTTTCATTATTTAAAAAACCGAACTGTCAGCTGAAAGTCAAATATTTTTGTTTAGTTATGTAGCAAAACTTAACTTTGGTTTAACGATACACGCAACCCTTAATAGCCATATTATCCCAGTTGCTGGTACGGTAAACGAAACAATCTTTTATGAAAAAAATCAATTTTACCTTTTCGGGAAACATGCCTTCGTGGCGCAAATTCGATTTTGTCAACAAAATCGTGCTTATCGCACTGTTTTTGACGGGTACAAATGTTGGTAACCTGCTTTATGCGCAGGCCAACTTCACTATCGGAACAGGAACAGCTACCAACAGCTCAACGGGAAATCCTACTCCGTATAATGACTTTTATGAAGGCGACAAGCAGCAATTTCTTTACCGTGCCTCTGAGCTATTAGCTGCGGGTATGGGGCCCGGTTATATCTATTCTGTAAAATGGGATGTTGTTAATACCAATGGCAACAACTCGCAAGGCTGGACGATGTATCTCGGTGCTACTTCCGTTACTGCTTTGACCAGTACTTTCCAGCCTACACCCTCTACATTGGTGTTTGGCCCGGCACCTACTACTTTTGCGCCGGCAACAGGGGTTAATACTTATACATTAGGTACTCCATTCTTCTGGAATGGTACTGACAACATATTGATTCAGACCTGCCACGGTGTGGGTAGCGGTTGTAGGGGTTATACCTACAATGCATCGGTGAGAAACTCTTCTCTGTCGTTTAACGGCTCTACCTATACACAAGGCGACTGTGCGGGTAGTCTTTGCGGCTATACAAGCGGCACGGCATCTACCACCAGGCCAAACGTTATATTCGGTTGGGGCCCGGCAGGTCCAAACAATGCCAGCGCAGCCGCAATTACAGAACCTGCGGATGGTTTTTGCGCTGGTACTTACACAGTGAAGGCTAGAATAGCTAACAACGGCACCAATACAATAAATGGTGTTCAGGTATATTGGACTGTAGATGGCACTCCGGGTACACCCGTCAATGTCACTACGCCTATTAATACCATCATGAGTGGTCTGGGCAACAGTGTGGTAGTAACCCTGGGCAACGTCACTTTCGGCGCTGTACCCAAAAACATAGTTGTATATACTTCTATGCCTAACGGTGTGGCAGATACTGCTAACCTGGATGACACATTGAAAGTGACAAAGGGTGCCAGCCTGGCAGGCGTTTACACTGTAGGCGGTGTTACCCCGGATTTTCCGGATGTGGTAAGTGCGGCAAATGCCTTGAACCAGTTCGGTGTTTGCGGGCCGGTAACTTTTAATATCCGTCCCGGCACATACAACCAGGGTACTATTACTTTGGGCAATAT
>JACFNS010000049.1:1452-10795 GCA_019454705.1 Taibaiella sp.
ACACTACTAATACAATCACTTTCCAGTCAGAAACAGGTAATAAAACAAGCACAATAATTACCAGCGGCGGCGCTACTTTTGCTTTGCAGAATACAAAACACTTGCGGCTGAAAAACCTGACGATTACCTCATCTGCCGCAGCGTATGTACTGGCTATGTCTGGAGATGTTGCGAATGATAGCGTTACCGGTTGCGACATTATACAGCCTGTTAACACCAGTTCTGCAGCAGCGGCATTTTATGCCAGCGGCCTGTCTGGTACAAATAGCGGTATTGTATTGGCCAATAATACATTCAGTGGTGGTTACTACTGCTTTTACTGGGCGGGAAATACAGGTAACTACACGCCGGGTATGATTGTAGAGAATAATAAAATGCTGCAAAGCAACTTCTATTGCACTTACATATCATATACTAATGCACTAAAATTCAGGAATAATACCATTACAGGTAACGCGTCTTCTTATTACAACGTATATATCTACAATCCTTATCAATCCCCTGTTATAACAGGTAACAGGGTAACGGCTGAATATGGTTATGGTATGATGCTGTATTATGTACGAGGTAATAATACAACTACAGACAAGGCATTTATTGCAAATAATGTGGTAAAAATGACAGGTGTGAATAATTATGGTGCAATGTATATACCATATCCTACTAACATGAAACTCTATAATAATACGGTTTATGTTACGGGTACATATAGCACTTGCTACAATTATTATATATACATGTCTTCTTCCACGTACAGCAACAACGAAATTTTCAACAACCTGTCTGTGAATACTTCAGGTGCAGGATATGCTACGTATATATATAACTATGGCAATAACAACCAGGTGAACTATAACAACTGGTTTGCAACCGCTACTAATAACGCATATTATTATAATGGAGCATACAGCACATTCCAGGCTTTTAGGAATGCCTCTGGTCAGGACAAACAGTCACTGACTTACGATCCTCAATTGAAAAGCGATGGCAGTCCTGACCCAACCAATTCAGCTAGTTGGTCATTAAATGGACGTGGCCTACATCTGGCCGGCAACAACCTGGATATAAACGGCAATAACAGGGTTACTTTACGTCCCGACGGTGTACCCGATATTGGTGCATTTGAATTTGTTCCGGAATCTACTCCGCCGCTGGCCGTTGCTACCCCCGCAGTTGCCGACCCGGGCGATACACAGATATTTACTTTCGGTGGCAATGAAGTTGGACGTATAACATGGGGTAACAAGGCTCCTGCCGCTACTGTAGAAGTGAGGCAGTATAGTGGTGAAAAAGCGCCTGGTATAGCAGCGGCTGCAAGTCCCTTCGGCAGTATGTATTTTTATACCGATGTAAAACCGCTGGGCAGTAATACTACATTTGACTTTAATTTTAACCTTGATTACATGGATATTTGGCTGGGTGACATTGCAAACGAAGCAAACCTGCGCCTGGCGCATAAAGTCACATCTTATCCGTGGATGGTGTATAGCGGCACTCTAAGTACCTCTAACATGACGACCAACAATATAGATGCAGCCATGCTCAACCGATATGGAGCTTTTACGGGATTGGAAGATGGTAGTATACCATCAGCTTTTGTACGTCCGCAGGGCAGTATCATTATTTGTTTTGGTAACAGTGTTCAACTAAATGCTGAACCGCAAAACGGTGACTATTACAAATGGTACCGTAATGGTGTTGCTATTCCGGGTGTAGAAGGTGCAAACGCTAAAACATATGTAGCGACACAGGCAGGCGATTACAGTGTAGTTATTACTTATAACGGCAAAACTGTTGAGTCAGTTCCTGTAACCATAACTACAATTGCGGCTCCTAATGCATATGTGAATGCTAACGGCCCACTTACATATTGCACTGGCAATGGACTAACATTAGACGCAGGTACAGGTTTGGGATTAACTTATCAGTGGCAGTTAAATGGTATGGATATACCCGGTGCTACTAATAACAAATATCCTGTTAACCAGCCGGGTAACTATAATGTAATAGTAACTAATATTGGCTGTTCCAGCTCGTCTACTATAAGTACTGTAAAGAGTGGACCTATTACAGTTGACTTGGGTAACGATACCAGCTATTGCGAAGTGCCAAACGTGTGGGCTACATTAGACGCAGGTTTCCCCGGTGCGAAATACTTATGGAACACTGGTGATACCAGTCGAATTATCGAAGTGAAGCAGCCTGGCAATTACTGGGTAGAAGTAGATGGTGGCCCTAACTGTATGGGTGTTGATACAATCAATGTAATTATAGACAGGTTGCCTGCAGCCAATGGTATTTCATTTGTACAAAACGGCAATAACTACCAGTTCTATCCAAGTGGACCTATGGGCGTTACTGGTTTCCTGTGGCTGTTCAGCGATGGTAGCACCAGCACGCAGCAGACCCCAAGCAAGCAGATCAACGGAGAACTGTATGTAAGGTTGGTACTCTTCAATAAGTGTGGTACGGATACCGTACAACTTGGCTGGCCATTAGGCGTGCAACAGCTTGCAACAGAAGGTGCGGTAAGCGTTTACCCCAACCCTGCTAAAAATACTGTTAACGTAAGTGCTAGCGGTATAGCTATACGTACAATAGAAATACTGAACAGCTTAGGCAGTGTTGTGTACAAAACCAATATAGATGGCGGCACAAATAACCAAAGTATAGATGTAAGTGCTTTGGCCAATGGTCATTACATAATACGTGCAACTACTACAAGTGGTATAGTTACCAGGAAATTCGATATTATAAGGTAACCGTTTTTATAATATTAAACTGAAAAGTGAAGCGGGGGTGGACATATCCACCCCCGCTTTGCGTTGGGTGGATATGGTTAAAAATTAGTTAAATTATAATTTTTTAGCATATTTTAATTGCTCATTTGAAGTATGTAAAGGACTTTGCCAGTAATTTTACCATGGAATTTGGTAGATAGGCTTGTTTAATAGTCTATTGATAAATATCCATGGTAAACGAAAAAGTAAACGTATGAAAAACATTCACATTCCTGCAGGTATGTACCTGCAAAGGTTGAAAAATGCACATGGCATTTTTTCAGCAAAAAACTTCTCCTTATTAATTGCCTTGCTGATGATAACTGTCTTCAGCGCATTTGGCCAAAGTACTACTATCAATACAACAGTGGGTAGTACAGGCTATAACGGCAGTAATAGTTCCGGTACAAATGGTTTTATCACATTTGTAGTTACTAACAATTCGGGCTTCCCGATAAAGATTACCGAAGTGGGCAACTGGGCTACAACAAGCCACAACAACACAACCAGTACTCTTTGGTACAGCGCCAGCTCATTGTCTGGTTCTGTGACACTTGCAGGGCCGGCCTGGACGTCAATTTCATCAAATGTAGTGACAGGTGTAACTACTGCAGGGGTATTCCCTGTGCTGCCTGGTCTCAGTTTCCAGGTACCCAATGGTGCTACTTACCGTTTCGCAGTGCACACAACTGGTACTAACAACTATACATCGGGTACGCCTACGCCCAACAACTTTACAGCATCCGGCGTTACTCTGTACACCGGAAACCACCAGATAAACGGCATGAACGTAGGATATGCAGTGAGCAATAATCCCAGGTTCTTTTCAGGATATATAAAATTTGAACCCGCATTCACTGCTCCTGATAATGCAGGTATTACAAAGTTGGTATCCCCAACCAATTTCTGTCCGGGTAACCATTCAATACAGGTAGAGTTAATCAATAGCGGTACAGCTACACTTACATCTGCCAGGGTAGATTGGGAATTGGACAACATTGCGCAGCCTGCGTTCAATTGGTCGGGCTCGCTGGCATCCGGGGCAAAAACCACCGTTACATTAGCTAATAACGTAGCGTTTGCAAATGCTGCGCGTACTATCAAAGCATGGACAACCCTGCCCAATAGTAAAGCGGATACAGTAAATGCCGATGATACATTAAATACAACTACTGTACGTGCAGGCCTTGTAGGTGTTTATACTGTAGGTACAAGTGGCGATTTTCCCAATGTAGTGGATGCGGCCGATGCATTAAATCAATTTGGTGTATGTGGCCCGGTTACTATGAATGTACTTGATGGAACTTATACAGGCCAGGTGCAACTCAATAACGTTTTAGGTAGCAGTGCTGTCAACCGGATTACGTTCCAGTCGCAAAGTGGCAACCCTGCTAATGTATCAATTGTGGCTTCTCCGGCAGGTTCGGCACATGTTTTTGCTTTAAACAATGCTTCATTTATTACTCTTCGGAATTTGACTATCCAATCCAATTCAGTAAATGCAGGTCGCGTACTCGTATTCAGTGGTTCTGCCTCTGATGATAGTGTACTGAATTGTGTTATTAATGCTTCAACTACATCTACTAGTACGAATACGGCGGGTATTTATGCTAATGATTTGACAGGTTCCAAAAATATATTTATTAACAACCGGATCAACAGGGGTTACTATGGCGTGTATTGGACAGGTACAAGTACCTCTAACAAAACTGCGAATCCTGTATTTGATGGTAATACTGTTACCGACGCTTATGTGTATTCTCACTACTTCTATTATACTGATAATCTGAAGTTCAGGGGTAACATTATACGGGCCATTAACTCTCCTACTACGCATTACGGTATTTATGGTTATTATAATGACGGTGCGCTCGAAATCAAAAACAATGATATCGTAATTACAGGCAGCGGACAAAAAAGTGGTATATACACACTTTACAGCGATGCTACGGCAAATGTCAGGGGTGCTATTATGAATAATGCTATAGCTATCGATTGCGGTTCGTCAACTGCTTACGGTATTTATAATTCATACAGTAGCTACCAGGACTTTGCACACAACAGTGTAAGTGTCAATACAACGTCAACTTCTGCACTTGCTGCCCGATTCTATTATAGCTCTACTGCGTACAGGAATAACAATATAATAAACAACGCATTTTCAAATGTAACAGGGGATGGCTACACGATGTATGTGTACAATGCCAATGCATCGTATAACAACAATTGGGATTACAACAACATACATTCTGGCAATGGCAAGGCTGTGCAAGTAGGTACTCCTGCCAATACTTATGCTACGCTTACAGCTTGGGTCAATGCTTATGGTTATGACAAACATTCCATTAGCTACGATCCCGGTTTTATCAGTATTACTAATGTAAGGCCTGATGTGAATAACCCGGCTGCATGGTCTCTGAATGGAAGGGCTTTGCATAATTCTGTAGGTAATACGGACCATAACGGTAACAATAGGGTAACGCTTAGGGCTGATGGCGTGCCTGATATTGGCGCATTCGAATTTACACCTGAAACAATGCCTCCGTTGGCGAAAGCTACACCGGATTCTGTTTCTCCCGGTGATATACAAGTGTACACTTTTGGTGAGCAGAAAGTGGCAACTATTAAATGGGGTACAGCCGGGCTTACCGCTCCGCTTGAAGTAAGACAATACAGTGGAGAGAAAGCGCCGGGTATAGCTGCTGCTGCCAGCCCGTTTGGTAGTATGTACTTCTATACAGACATCAATCCTACGGCGGGTGGCAATACTTTCGACTTTGAAATTGAGTTGGATTATATGGATATATGGCTGGGTGACATATCTAACGATGTAAACCTGAAGCTGGCGCACAGGGTGACAAGTTATCCATGGATGGTGTATAGTGGCACCTTGAGCAACGTGAATACCGGAAGCAAGGAAATTTACGCTGCTTCTATGAATAGGTACGGAAGGTTTACAGGTCTTGAAGACGGCAGTATAAAGTCAGCCTTTGTACGTGCGCAGGGCAAAACTATTATCTGTATAGGTAATACTATTCAATTGAACGCAGAGCCACAGGATGGCGACTACTATAAGTGGTATTTCAATAGTGCGGCTATTCCGGGTGCAGAGGGTGCTAACCATAAATCTATTACTGCTTCACAAGCAGGTGATTATACTGTAGCTATTACATATGGTGGCAAGATAGTGGAATCAGTACCGCTGTCATTGGTTACAATAGCTGCACCCAACGCTATAGTAGTACCTAATGGTCCGCTAACTTATTGCATCGGCAATGGCCTCACTCTGGATGCAGGCACTGCCCAGGGTGTAAAATACCAATGGCAATTGGATGGTAACAATATACCGGGCGCCATTGGCAATACATATGCTGTAAATCAGCCTGGTAACTATACTGTTGTTGTAGAAAATATAGGTTGTGCAACGACATCGGTTGTTACACCGGTTACCGCAGGGCCAATATCCGTGAACCTGGGTAACGATACCAGCTACTGCGAGATACCCAACGTATGGGCGACACTGGATGCCGGGTACCCCGGTGCAAAATACCTGTGGAGTACAGGTGATACAAGCCGCGTAATCGAAGTGAAAAACAGCGGTACTTATTGGGTGAATGTTGACGCGGGCCCTAATTGCCAGGGTACTGACCAGGTAGTGGTGAATATTGACCCGCTGCCAAGTGCCAACGGCATCTCTTTCGTGCAAAATGGTAATAGTTACCAGTTTTACGCCAGCGGTACGCAGAATGTAACCGGTTATATGTGGTTGTTCAGCGATGGTTCAACAAGCACAGATGCCACTCCCACTAAATCAATTCAAGGTCAATTGTATGTTCGCTTGGTGTTATTCAACCAGTGCGGTACCGATACGGTGCAATTGGGTTGGCCGCTTACGGTTAGCAATGTCGTTGATGAAAATACAGTTGCGGTATTCCCGAACCCCGCCAGCGATTATATCAATGTGCGTACTGGCGACGCTGCTGTTAAGCAACTGGTGATAATCAACAGCGTAGGTGCCGTAGTAAGTACCGTAAGTGTAGCAGACGGTATGCAGGAGCACAGGATAAATATTGCTCATCTGCCCGCTGGTAACTACATATTACGCGTACATGCTGAGGCGGGCATTGTGAACAAACAGTTTAATATAGTAAGATAATTCGTTTACCATATATATTATGGTTAAGCCCCGTCTTTTGACGGGGCTTATTACTTATATAGAAATCATTTACACACCTATATGATGTTAGTTTACAGAAGCAATTACCTTTGTCAGCTATCTCGCTCTGCGTATGAAACTATTGCTTCAATATTTAAGTCGTTATAAAGGATTAGTAGTACTGGCATTATTCCTTGCTGCTATCAACCAGGTATTTTCCCTGCTCGACCCGTATATCTTCGGGCGCTATATTATTGACCCCTTTGCCAAACAGCCGGACAAGTGGACACAGGATGAATTCCTGAAAGGAATTACCGTAGGCCTGCTCATGCTCATTGGTACTGCTATGGTTTCCCGCATTGCCAAGGCCTTCCAGGACTATACGGTCAATGTCATTATTCAGAAATTCGGTGCCAGGATTTATACTGATGGCCTGCGCCATGCACTGCGGCTGCCATTCAGCGAGTTTGAAGACCAGCGAAGCGGCGAAACATTATCAATACTGCAAAAGGTGCGTACAGATACAGAGAAGTTTATCAGTGTATTTGTGAATGTACTATTTGCTACTATAGTGGGTATAGTATTTGTGATTATCTATGCGCTGTCGCTCAATTCCTGGTTGGTAGTTATATACCTGGGTGGAGCTATACTTTTAGGCATCCTTACCAGTATGCTCAGCAAAAAGATAAAGGTCATACAGAAGAACATTGTAAAAGAAACTACGGCGCTTGCGGGTTCTACTACCGAATCATTGCGCAATATTGAGCTGGTGAAAAGTCTTGGCCTTACCCAGCAGGAGGTACGCAGGCTGAACGCGACTACCATAAAAATACTCGGGCTGGAGCTGAAAAAAGTACGTAGTATCCGTGCTATCTCTTTTGTGCAGGGCACTTTTGTCAATTTCCTCAGGCAGCTTATTATGTTCGCCCTGCTCTATTTTATTTTCAAGAACGAACTGACATTGGGCCAGATGGTCACTATGCAGTTCTATACCTTCTTCATATTCGGCCCCCTGCAGGAGCTGGGCAATGTCATACTCACATACCGTGAAGCGGAAGCATCGTTAAGCAACTTGAAAGCTTTGTTTGCCAAAAAAGTAGAAGAAAAGCCCGCCCAGCCTAAACAGATACAGGGCATCAAAAAACTGCGGTTTGAAGATGTAAGCTTCAAACACAACACAGCCGCACATCCCGCACTGGAGCATATATCTTTCGAGGCCCAAACCGGTGATACTATTGCGTTTGTCGGCCCATCCGGTTCGGGCAAAACTACATTAGTGAAACTGCTTGTAGGGTTGTATCAGCCAAAGAGCGGTGGCATTTATTACAACGACATCAATAATAAAGAAATTGACTTTGACGAACTCCGTCACCAGATAGGATTTGTAACACAGGACACGCAATTATTCTCTGGTACAATTAAAGAAAACCTGTTGTTCGTCAATCCGTCTGCAACAGATGAACAGATACTGGATGTGTTGAACAAATCGGCCTGCCAAAACCTACTGGCACGTGCTGAAAATGGTATTGATACCATGATAGGAGAGGGAGGGTTAAAACTTTCCGGTGGCGAACGCCAGCGCCTTTCTATAGCACGTGCTTTGCTGAGGCAACCTAAACTGATGATTTTTGACGAGGCTACATCGGCTTTAGATTCGCTGACTGAAGAAGAGATTTCGCATACCATAAAAGACATTACTGCAAAGCGGGAACATATCACTGTGATGATAGCCCACAGGTTGTCAACCATTATGCACGCCGACAGGATATACGTATTGGAAAGGGGCAGGATAATAGAAACCGGCACCCATATGGAGCTGATTGAGGGCAAAGGGTTGTACTACGCCATGTGGCGCCAGCAGATAGGCGAGCGCAAAGAGGTGAGGGCGGCGGTTCCTGCTAATGGTGGATTATAATACGATATTCTGCACCAGTGCGCTTTTTTCAGGATAGTCCAGGTTGTAATGCAGGCCCCGGCTCTCTTTCCTGAATTGCGCACTTTTCACTATCAGGTAGCCTATTGTTATCAGGTTGCGCAGTTCGCATAGTTGCGGCGACAAGGTGCTTGTCCTGTACAGGTGTTCTGTTTCTTCATGCAGCAGGTCCAACCGGCGCATAGCACGTTCCAGGCGCATGTCGTTGCGCACTATACCTACATAATCACTCATCACCTGCTGTATCTCTTTCAGGCTTTGTGTAATTAATATCATCTCTTTTGGAGAGGATGTGCCGAGTGCATTCCAGTCGGGTATACGGTCATGTACGGTGGTAGATGCTATTTTCCCGGCAGCGTCTTCAGCACACCTGTGTGCAAATACCAGTGCCTCCAGCAGCGAATTGGATGCCAGCCTGTTAGCGCCGTGCAGCCCCGTGCTCGAACATTCGCCGCAGGCGTACAGGTACTTGAT
>JACFNS010000050.1:0-7611 GCA_019454705.1 Taibaiella sp.
ATCACCACGATGAACGGATGCAAGGACACTTCATCTGTTCCAGTTACTGTCGATGCAGGGCCAACGCTAAGTATCACATCCACAGACAGTCTCTGCGCATTGGATACTCTGTTTCTTGATGCCAATAGTGTACCCCCTGCCAACAGCTATAGCTGGAAGGGTCCATTATCTATGGCAAATACACAACAATGGACAATACCTAATGTGCAGAGCGTACATACAGGGTGGTATGTGGTTACCGCAACATCTACTAACGGTTGTTCGTCGAAAGATTCAGTTAAAATTCATGTCACCGATATTCCACTGGAACTTGGAGACTCCTTCCTGTTGTGCAACCTGACCAACAGGCTTGCATTAAACATACCCGGTGCTTCTTACCTATGGCAGGATGGCAGCACGGGCAATGAGTACCATATTACACAATCAGGCACGTATTACGTTACCGTTAACCTGAATGGGTGTAATAAATCCGACACTGTTTCCGGGAAAGTTGTAGCCATTGGTTTAAGCCTGGGCAACGATACCAGCCTCTGCCCCGGCGCTGTTCATCTGCTATCTGTAGCAGATACTTTTGATTCCTATTTATGGAATACAAACAGCACCGGCAACAGTATTAATATCAACAAAACAGGCACCTACTCAGTACTCGTCACCAAAGAGAGGTGTACGGCAGCAGATACTGTTAATGTGGCTTACCTCGACCCCCGGTTTGACCTGGGTAATGACACAATGCTGTGCAGCGGACATGAGTTGACGTTAAAGGCGGAATCCCTACAGGGCAGCACATATACATGGAGCAACGGATATACCGGCCCTGTATACGAGGTGAATGAGCAAGGTGAGTATATACTTACTGTAGAGAATGTATGCGGCAAATTCAGGGATACAATTAATGTGAATTTTGAAGAATGTGACTGCCGCCCATATATAGCCAACGTATTCAGCCCTAACAACGACGGGCATAATGACAATATAAGCCCGAAGTTATTTTGCCCCGCAGGCTATTATAAATTTGTAGTCGCCAATCGCTGGGGGAATATTGTATTTGAATCAACCAACTCCAATGAACGATGGGACGGAACATATAAAGGCAAACAGGCAGGCATGGATACCTATTTCTACTACTATAAAATAATAGGGCCTGATGGCAAAGAGTATTCCGGCAAGGGGGATATACTGCTTATCAGGTAAGAAATCTAAAATCATTTATATACCTTTATATATCTTATATAATAACCCTAATTATGCAAATTATACCTACTATCAAACGGGTCGCACTCTGCATCGTATGCTCACTGTTTACCATTGTAGTACACGCCCAACAAATACCCACCAATGGCCTTGTTGCACACTGGCCGTTTTCAGGCAATGCCAATGACGCACATGGTACCCACCACGGCAATCCTGCTAATGTTACATTGACGCAGGGCAAAATGGGCTTCAACAATACTGCCTACCTGTTCAACAGTGGAAATGATTACATAGGCGTGCCTTATCAGAGTGATATGAACCTGCCTACCATAAGTATTTGCGTCATATTCAGGCCTGACGCATTTTACACAGGGCCATGCCAGGGAAATTTCATGTTGAGCAGAGGATCGGAAGGTACTAGCGGCTCATACATTTCTTGTTTTTATGACAACCCATATAACAGTTGCCTGGCATTAGACACCAACCTGCATGTAGTCCACTCCCCTATGGGAACTACGGTGTTACCTGTTAATACATTTCAAAGTAATCCAAAAGTACATACCGGCAATTGGTATTGCTTCGTAGCGACCTATGACGGCACGACAGCCAAATATTATCTAAATGGCAGCCAGATACTCAGCTTCTCGGGCTATACTACAGCAGGTGCATCAACCGACAGCATCTGCATAGGCAAAAATCCCTGGGGAGGGCCGTCTTTTCCATATAATTTCGCCGGTGCCATAGATGATATTGCCCTCTACAACAGGGCGCTTACCGCGACTGAAGTGGATTCCTACTGCACTTATGCACCGTTAATAGGCAATACCGATACCGTGGTTTACATCAACAAACCCTTGAATAAGACCGCTTTTTGTCCCGGCGATACGGTACATATTAACTATAAGGTTACTTTCCCTTTCCGGTTGAATAACACTTTTACAGCACAACTATCAAATGCTGCAGGTAGTTTTACCAGCCCTGTTAATATAGGTTCTCTGGTATATAACAATGATAGTGTTATTATTTGTACTATTCCCGCCAATACCACACCCGGCACAGGCTACCGTGTTCGTATAGTAGGGTCCGCTCCCGGAGATACATCAGCTAATAACGGTGTTAACCTTACAGTTCACCCGGTACCTACACCTGCTATCAGTCATAACTCTCCTGTTTGCATTGGTGACACCATACAGCTAATTGCTAACTATACCGGCGCTACATTTTCATGGACGGGGCCGGGAGGTTATACTTCCGGTACTGCAAGCGTCAACCGCCCTAATGCTACCGCAGCTATGTCAGGCACTTATACCGTTGTTACTATGGCTAACGGTTGCCGCGACACGTCATCCATACCGGTTACAGTAGATGCGAGCCCGGCTATCAGCATCACGGCAACTGACAGCCTTTGCGCACTCGATACTTTATTTTTGACTGCAAACAGCGTACCACCGGCAAACAGTTATAGCTGGAAGAGTCCGGTGTCCTCAGCAAATACACAACAATGGATAATACCCAATATGCAGGCTGTACAAAGAGGCTGGTATGTTGTAACAGCAACATCAATTAACGGATGTTCCTCAAAAGATTCGGTTAAAATTCATGTTAGTGAAATCCCCCTCGAACTCGGCGACTCCTTCCTGTTGTGCAACCTGACCAACAGGCTCACATTAAACATACCCGGCGCTTCTTACCTTTGGCAAGACAGCAGTACGGGCAATGAGTACCATATTACACAATCAGGCACGTATTATGTTACCGTCAACCTGAACGGTTGCACAAAATCCGATACTGTATCTGGTAAAATTATAGCCATTGGGGTAAGTCTTGGCAACGACACCAGCCTGTGTCCCGGCGCTATTCATCAACTCTCCCTTGCTGACACTTTCAACGCTTATAATTGGAATAATGGCAGTACAGCACCCGGTATCAATATCAGCGAAGCAGGTACTTATTCGGTACTGGTTACTAAAGATAAATGTACAGCCGCAGATACGGTGAAGGTTACCTACCTCGACCCATGGTTTGACCTGGGTAATGACACAATATTGTGCAACGGAGAGCGTATCCTGCTAAACCCGCAATCATTACCCGGAAGCGTTTACAGTTGGAATAATGGTACAACAGGCCAGGTAAAAGAGGTTACAGGTGCAGGGCTCTATATTGTTGCAGTAGAAAATGTTTGCGGTATATTCAGCGACACCATCAATATCGGCTTTGAAGAATGTAACTGCCGCCCTTATATCGCCAGCGCATTCAGCCCTAACAACGACGGGCATAATGACAAAATAAGCCCGAGGATATTTTGCCCTGCCGGCAATTATAAATTCGTTATCGCCAACAGGTGGGGAAATGTTGTGTTCAACACCACCAATCCGCTGGAGAAGTGGGACGGAACATACAAAGGCACACAAGCCGATATAGGTACGTATTTTTACTACTACAAAATAACAGGGCCTGATGGCAAAGAGTATAACGGCAAGGGGGATATACTGCTGATGAGGTAAGTGGGATTTTGAAAATTTATTTTTACATAATAAATTAATTGCGTATTTTTGCTATTATAAATCTTCACCCGGATAGTGAAGAATTATATTCCCGGCTACCATCAAAATGAAACGAAGACCTAGACATTACAAGCTTAACAGATATTCAGCAGCCCCGCATTACAGCGGGGCTTTTTGTTATATATCGTTTTGCAGGCAAAACATGTTTTTCTTAACAAAAGTTAACAATTACAATTACAATGCATTGGTAGTCAATTACTTGGGAAGAAACAAAATTAACTTTCGGTTAAAGAAAACTCCGCAATCAGTTAACAATTTTGCCACCTGTTCAACAAAATACAGGCAAATAGCGAGAATACCTCAAATCCTAATTATCACATTGTCGTATTGCCTCATTAGCCCATTACAAAATATTACCTTTGCACCGTTTATGACGCAGGAACAGATAAAAGAAATGCGCGGGCGGGTAAAGCACCTGCACCGCTTTTTACGTATAGACGAGCGCACCGCCAAAATGGAAAGCGACAAGCAACTGACGCTTTCCCCCGGTTTCTGGGACGATAACGTGCGCGCTACAGGCATCCTTAAAGAAATAAAAGTCAACAAATTTTGGGTGGATCTGTACAATAAAGTGAATACTGCGGTAGAAGACTTCGCCGTACTGTTCGACTTTTGGAAAGAGAATGAAGCTACTGAAGAAGAAGTAAAAGCCGCCCATGAAACCGCGCTGGAAAGTATAGAAGATGCCGAGTTCCGCTCTACACTAAACGAGCCTGAGGACGAAATGCCGGCGGTGATGGTGATAAACAGCGGCGCAGGTGGTACCGAGAGCCAGGACTGGGCAGAAATGCTGCTGCGCATGTACCGCATGTATGGCGAAAAGCAGGGCTGGAAAGTATCGGAACTGGACCTGCAGGATGGCGAAGGCGCTGGTATCAAACAAGCTACGCTGGAATTTGACGGGGAATTTGCCTACGGGCTGCTGAAAGCCGAGAGTGGCGTACACAGGCTGGTACGTATATCACCATTCGACTCCAACGCCCGCAGGCACACATCATTTGCATCAGTATTTGTTTACCCGCTGGTGGATGATAGTATAGAAATAGCCGTAAACCCTGCCGACCTGGAATGGGAGTTTTACCGTGCAGGCGGCAAGGGTGGTCAGAACGTGAATAAGGTGGAAACAGCAGTCCGGCTGAAGCATATACCCTCGGGCATCATCATAGAATGCCAGCAGGCACGTACACAGGGCGAAAACAGGGAAAAAGCCCTGACCATGCTGAAGAGCCGACTGTATGAAGAAGAGATACGCAAGCGTGAGGAACTGAAAAACGCCGCCAACTCCAACAAAAAGAAGATAGAATGGGGCTCGCAGATACGCTCTTATGTGTTCCACCCCTACAAAATGATAAAAGACCACCGTACCGACTACGAGGTGGGCAATGTGCAACCGGTGATGGATGGTGAGATAGACGGGTTTATCAAAGCCTACCTGATGACCATAAAAGAGGAGCAAGACTAATTGGCAAAGAACAACGAAATAAAAAAGATATTTGACCTGGGGCTGCTCAGGCGGATATTCTCATTTACCACACCCTACAAAGGCAGCTTTTATTTATCCCTGGCGCTATCTGTAGCATTGGCAATAATAGCGCCATTGCGCCCCTGGCTGATACAACTGTCTGTTGATAAATATATCAGCAACAAACTGCTCGAGGGGCTGATATGGATATCGGTGATACAGCTGGGTATATTGCTCATTGAAAATCTGCTGCGCTTCTGGTTTATGTACCTGATAGGCTGGTTGGGGCAAACCGTGGTGAACGATATGCGCAAAAAAGTATTTCGCAAAGTACTGTTCCAGGACATAGCCTATTACGACCGTACACCCATAGGCACACTCACTACCCGCACCATCAACGACCTGGAAGCTGTGAACGAAGTATTCGGGCAGGGGGTGATTTCCATTATAGCCGATGTGCTCACTATCATCGCCATCATCATAGTGATGCTGGTGACCGATTGGAAGCTGGCCCTGGTATGCCTCACTACCTTCCCTGCCATCATACTGGCTACCTATATTTTTAAAGAATCCGTGAACAAATCGTTCCAGCGGGTACGTAATGCAGTAGCAGCCCTTAACGCATTCGTGCAGGAACATATAGTAGGCATGTATATTGTTCAGGCTTTCGGCGCGGAGCAGCGGGAGCTGGATAAATTCAAACAAATAAACAAAGAACATCGCGATGCCAATATCAAAGCCATATTCGCATATTCGGTATTCTTTCCCGTAGTGGAAATAATAGCCACTATAGCCATAGCCCTGCTGGTATGGTGGGGTGCTGTACGTATGATGCATTTTGAAACCAGCCCCGGCGTTATCATCGCATTCGTCATGTACCTCAACTTGTTGTTTCGCCCGCTGCGTATGCTGGCCGATAAGTTCAATGTACTGCAGATGGGTATGGTAGCGGCAGAACGAGTGTTCGGTGTGCTGGACAGCAAAGAAAACCTCCACAACAAGGGAACTCATGCTCCCGACAAGATAAGCGGCGATGTCTCTTTTGAAGAAGTCCACTTCAGCTATAAACACGACATACCGGTGCTTAAGGGTGTTTCTTTTGAACTGGGCAAAGGCAAGACGCTGGCCGTAGTAGGGCATACCGGCGCGGGCAAAACATCCATCATCAGCCTGCTGAGCCGTATTTATGAAGTGAACAAGGGCAGTATAAAAATAGACGGCACAGATATCCGCGACTATGATGTACACAACCTGCGCGGGCATATAGGCATTGTGTTGCAGGATGTATTCCTGTTTTCAGGTTCTGTATTTGACAATATCACCCTGCGCAATAAAGACATCAGCATAGAAGAAGTGCAGCGTGTGACAAAAATGCTGGGCATGCACGAGCATATTATGAAACTGCCCGACGGGTACAACTTCAACGTGATGGAAAGGGGCAGCAGCATGTCGCAGGGGCAGCGGCAATTGTTATCATTCGCCAGGGCGCTGCTCTACAATCCGTCTATATTGGTGCTGGACGAAGCCACATCATCTGTTGACAGCGAAAGCGAGCAACTGATACAACATGCAATAGATACTATGATACAGGGGCGTACGTCCATAGTAATAGCCCACAGGTTATCTACCATACGCAAGGCCGATGAAATAATAGTGCTGGATAAAGGCCGCATTATAGAACAAGGCAACCACAAAGAACTGCTGGAAAAGAAAGGCGCATATTACGACCTGTACACAGCCGTAGAAAAGCAGAAGGAAGAAGTGCTGTAACTTTGCTTTATCTAAATTTTATCATACCTTAAATACACAATATGTGTATCACCCGAATACTTTTTATACTCTTTGCTGTCTGCAGCTTTTTTATCTGTTCCGGGCAAAATACAGATGAGCGTAAGGCCTTGCTCTTCAGCCGTGATTCTGTTAAGTTATTTAAAGAGCTGCAAACAATGGCTGTTACCGACCAGCAATACCGAAAATCTACCGAAACTTTTCACAAGCATATAAGCGAAGTCAATGGTATTGATTCCATAAATACAACGCGTATGATTGAAATTATCAACACTTATGGCTTCCCATCTGCACATAGGTTTAAGACAAAAGGGAAAGAACATTTCACTCCGCATATCATACTTGTACATGCAGACCAACAGTTTGCAGATACTCTATGGAAGTTGTTGTTAATCGAGAAAGAAGCAGGACGAATATCGCCGAATGAATACGCTCACATTGACTGGCATCTAAAAGGGAGACATGGAATACCCCAATTCGAGGGAGGTAAAGTCAAAAAAAGAAAAAACGGAAGTACACGTGTTAAATTCACCAGCTTCTAAGTTCAGCTATTTTTTATAAATTACCTTATGTTCTACAGGACAACCGCCATAGTATTGTTTTGGT
>JACFNS010000050.1:7621-10789 GCA_019454705.1 Taibaiella sp.
GCATTGCAGCAACTGCAACTGCACAGTGGCCTGAATTTGTGTATCCTACTGACACTGTACTCAATGTGAACGGCAACACACTCTTGCTGGCGGGGCAGGTTGATACGGTTGAATCCACGGACCCTATAACATTAGGAGGACGGCTTAGCCTGGACTATGAGGGGTACTGTTCCAGGAGGGAAACTAACAAGATAATGCTGAACAGGGTGCCGGTGCAACTAAACGGCGAAAAAATATACAGCCCTTACGGGAGTATTGTAATTGAACATTGCGCGGAATTAGATAAGGGCAATAAATACCTGGCAGAGTATATCCAAAAGAAAACCCGGTGGCAGTATAAAAAATTATCGAATGCTGCCTACAATGCAGACATCAGGAATATAGTAGTGGATAAAACCGGAAAAGTAGTGTATTACGAATACAGCGGCCTGTATAAAACTGATGGCTTCAACAAACAACAACTATCTGAACGCTACCTGCAAAGAGTCAACAAAAAAGTTCGCAGCCTGATGAATAAAGTGCAAATGCAACCTGCCACTGTCAATAATCAACCCGTAGCCTATCGTTTAAAGCATTATGAACTGTTGTAAACATATCAGCCTGTCATTACTATGCTTGTTAATCGCTTTTTCTTCTTTCCGGAACGAAAGAGAGAGATACGGTGAAACTATCATTACCCAACGGGGAGATGAAGTAACTTTCAGCAAACCCAAGGAACGTGAGGTAATTGTGCGAAATGTAAACACAAAGCGCACCATAGCAACAGAACGGTCTGTGCCCGCGTTGCTAAACGGGAAAAGAATATACGACCTGAAAAAATATCCTGACGTAGACAGGACTAAGGACAGCACCAAATTCCTTGTAACGCAACATACATACGAATTGCTACATAATGCCTTAGCTAATGCCATATCAAAAGAAATGGGCTACCTGGCCAATGGGAACTATATATGTGAACTAAACAACGTTGTAGTTGATGAAAATGGGTTTATTGCATACTATGAATCCAAGGGCCTTTTAAAACACATTTTCGATGGCAACCCATTCAATAAGCCGCGCACCCAACCCATCAATTCTACCAGTACCTATATCATTAAACGGATTATTGATAACCAGGTAAATAAACTTCAGTTTAGGCCATTGGCGATAAATGGTGATGCAACCCCATACCTGACAAGATTTACCTTTTACTTCCATCAATTTCAGAAATAACTTCACATTATTTGCATTTTTCAGTTACGTAACGTAAATTTACGTTATGAAGCGCAAAAAGACGATATCACAATTGACCAAAGCTGAAGAGGAAATCATGCACATCATCTGGCAGATACAGCCCTGCCTGGTAAGAGATATAATTGACCGCCTGGGCGACCCGGAGATACCACACAGCACGGTTTCATCGGTAGTACGCATACTGGAGCGTAAGGGTTTTCTTGATCACAAGGCTTATGGCAAAACATACGAGTACTTCCCCATTGTCTCTAAAGAAGAATATGCACAGCATGGCGTACAAAGCTTAGTAGAAAAATACTTCAACGGTTCGCCTAAAAAATTAGTCAGCTTCCTGGTGAAGAATGAGGACATGGACCTGAAAGAACTGAACGACCTGCTGAAAACTATTGATAACAATAAAAAGAAGTAGCTATGCTGCAATACATCATCAACTCAACGGCTATATGGCTTACGGGCCTGATTGTCTTCGACATTTTCCTGCGCCGGGAGGCTATACACGGATACAACAGGTTGTATTTGCTCATCCTCCTGCTGGCGGGTGCCCTGATACCACTTTGGTCCTGGGGATACGATTCGGTAATATACAGCAACGCCGCCGGCAGACCCTTAGCCGAGCAAACAGCCGCAATGCGCGACGCAATTGTCTCGGGCTCGGAACAAGAATTGCTGGGTTGGGAGCAATGGTTGCAAATAGTGTACCTGGCCGGGGTAGCAATATGCAGTCTATTATTGCTCAAAGACATCTTCATCATACTGAAGATGTACAGCAAGGGGGATAAATCAAAAGACGGCACATGGATTATAGTAGAAACCGGGGCCAGCATGAGCCCATTTTCAGCATTCAGGGTAGTGTTTATCAGTGCGAAAGAAGATTATACAAAAGAAGAGCTGGCAATGGTACTGGCGCACGAAGAACAGCACGGCCACCTGTTACATTTTATAGATGTACTCATCATCCGTTTATTCCAGATACTGTTTTGGTTCAACCCAATGACATACCTGCTGGAAAAACGACTGCTGTTGGTGCACGAGTACCAGGCAGACCTTGCGGTAGAAAACAACCCATCGGAGTACGGACGGTTCCTGGTAGAACAATCCGTACTGAACGCAGCCCCTGTACTCGCCCATTCATTTATCCGTTCACCCTTAAAAAAACGCATACTTATGCTGACAAGAAAAACAACCACCCTCGCCAGGGGCAAGCAATTGCTGATAGCCCCTGTATTATTGCTGTCCCTGTTATGCTTCACCAAAAACGCTTTCTCAGGCGAAGAGCCGCAGAAGGACGGGAATAAGATAACTTATAAGGGGAATGTGTTTGAAGTACAGGAGTTCCCACCCGATACAGCCATAGTAGTTGATCCGGTAACTGGTGAAGAGCGTAGAGTTATATACAAAAAAGAAGGGTCTGGCTTCATCAAAAAGATGAACAATGAAGAAGTATATAATACCAGCCACCAGGGTGCGACCATAGAAATGCGCAACACTGAGAATAAGATTAAAATGGAAATTGGCGTAGCTCTGAGCAGTTATGCTAAAAAACTCGGCAAAGGGAACTTTGTGTACGATTTATTCAATGTAGTGGTAGATACGAAAGGTAAAATAGTGTACTACGAACTGAAAGGTATAGAACCATATATGCAACGTTATGGACAAAGCACTGATGAAACACCTATCCCTGACGATATAAAGGCTGAAATAGACAAAGTAATCGTCAAAACACTGGAACAACAGACTAAAGCAGAACAACTGGTAATAGACGGGAAAGCTCATATTTACTCTATAAGGATACAAGACAACTTTACGGTCCGGTAAATTATAAGATTATGTTGCAGTACATCATCAACTCAACAGCTAAAAGGCTAAGCGGTTTCATCGATTACGACATGTTTTTCCGAAGGGAAGCATACCATAGCAACAACAGGTTTTACCAAA
>JACFNS010000051.1:0-9335 GCA_019454705.1 Taibaiella sp.
AACAGCGCCTCAGGGTAGGTAACCAGTACTTTTTTATGCGTCTCCTTTTTGCTGAATTTGGTCAGCGCTTCAGTACGCAGCATCACGTGGCTGCTGTTCAGCTCATTGTAGCTACCTGCTTTCTTGAACGAATCAGGAAAGTAACATATGTCCAGCGCGCCGGTCAGGTGTTCCAGGTCATTATGAAAATAAGCGGCCTCCTCACGGTCGTTAAGGATAAACACATGATTGGCATCGCTGAGCTGCCATACCGACGTACCAATAAAGTTGATGGAAGACCCCCTGAGGTTAGAAAGTGTTACCCTGATTTTAGGATTTGACAATGAAATGCCTGCCGCAATCTGTTTTATGCGGATATCATTCTGATACAAACCCTGCAGCACCTGCAAATTCATCGGGGTGCAAAAATAAGGGAAACAATGCTAGCACGAGCGGCCTGAATAAAATTATTGGTCTTTCTTTTTTTGATTAACGATGGCTTCAGCAAACCATAAATATTCCTTAACAAACTTGTCGAGGTTGTTTGCCATCGTTTCATTCAATGGTTTGCCTTCCTCGTCCAGCGATTTATCAAGCTCCGGCACCAGCAATTTGCGCGGCATGGGGAATGCACCAATAGCCAATACCAGCAGTTGTAGCAGGTTAGATGCGTTGATACCGCCCTGCTTGCCGTTAGAACCGCAAACAATACCAATGGGCTTTTTACCCCATTCTTTGGTGTAGTAGTCAACCGTATTTTTCAATGGGCCACTGTAGCTGTTATTATACTCAGGAGTCACGAATATCAGTCCGTCTGCATCTTCTATCATCTTGCCCACTTTTACCACATCGGGCAACGGGTCTTTCATATCCTTCAGCCTGTTCTCCATTAGCGGCAGGTCATAATCCTTCACATCTATAAAGGTTACATCCGCTTTGCCACTATCGCGCAGGGCCTTGTCTATTGCCCTTGCCGCACGTATGCTCAGCCTGCCTTCGCGAATAGCGCCGTAAAGAATGGTTATTTTCAACATAAGCTGTAACTTTCATACAATCTAACAAAAATGCGCAATGATTGTTTCAGGTTTAGCGTTAGATTAAGATATAGCTCCGGCTTTCAAGCCTTAAGTTCTTCAAAAAACAATTTTTATGAAAAAGTATTTGCTATTGATGATATTACTTCCCTTCCTCGCTTCATGCGAAAACACCTGGGACAGCGATGCCAGGGATATGTTTAAGCAGGCCTGTATGAAGACGGCAAATGACAACGGCACACCCGAAGACAAAGCTGAAAAGATGTGCGACTGCCGCCTGGAGAAAATCATGGAGAAGCACCCCAACTTCGCCGAGGCTATGGAAAACATCACCGATGTGATCAACGACCCGGAAGTGAAAAAATGCGACGAACTGGCGCAGTAAGCCTTATCAGTTGATAAACTTCTGTTTGCCGGCAGCCATCCTACGCAGTAACACACTGGCGCGGTAGCGGTCTTCGTGATATTCGTTGTACAGCCCGTCCAGTATGTTCAGGCATTTACCGGCACCCCATTCGTCGCACCATTGCAATAAGCCTTTGGGATAATTCACCCCTTTGGTCATGGCCAGTTCCAGGTCTTGCGCCGATGCTATATTCAGGTGCAGTGCATCTACCGCTTCGTTGATGAGCATAGCTATTATACGCTCTGTTATACGGTTGCCCAATGCAGTATCTTTATTCGCTTCGGGCTGTGCTGCACCTTCGGCATAATTATAAAAACCACGTCCTGACTTACGTCCCAGCCATCCCGCTTCCAGCAGGCGCTTTTGCGAGAATGATGGTTTGTAGCGGGGGTCGTAAAAGAAGGATTGGAATACGGTTTCTGTCACCACATAGTTCACATCATGGCCTATGTAATCGGTAAGTGTAAAGGGCCCCATTTTAAAACCACCTAATTCGGTCATCGCCCAATCGATAGTAGCCATATCAGCTATGCCTTCTTCCATCAATCGTATGGCCTCGCCATAAAACGGCCTTGCCACACGATTGACGATAAAGCCGGGAGTATCTTTAGCTATCACGGGTACTTTCTTCCATGTAGCCATCAGCTCTTTACATTCGGCGGCAATAGCAGCGTCCGTTTGCACGGCAGGTACTACCTCAACCAGGGCCATAAGCGGTGCAGGATTGAAAAAGTGCAGCCCCAGCACACGTTCAGCGCCAGTACATGCAGCAGCAATAGATGTAACTGATAAAGAAGATGTATTGGTAGCCAGCACACAATCAGCGCTCACTACCTTTTCTACATCGGCAAATACTTTTTTCTTGATGTCCAGGTTCTCAATAATGGCTTCGATGATGAGGCCACTATCTTTAAAAGCCCCCAGGTTCGACGCATAGGTATATTTCGATGTAATGGACTCAATGCTTTCTATCTTGCCCTTCTCCACCAGCTTAGCCAGCACCTTTTCCAATGCTGCCGCCGACTTTTCCAGTGCTGCTTCATTCGTATCAAATACCACCACATTATGCCCCGCCATGGCGGCCACCTGCGCTATACCACTGCCCATTGCGCCCGCGCCTATTACACCTACTATACTATCTGTTGAAAATCTGCCCATGATGCTGCGAAAATAATCAATATTACTTTCAAGCTACGTTCACATAAAAAGTGGGTTATGTATCGTTATGTTCTTTATGCATATAACCAACCTCTATCCCCTTTCTCCGAAAGAATCCCCATCTTTATACCAGGCAATTTTTATTAAACCACATAAAAAATAGCCCCGGAATGAAATCCCGCCTTGGCGGGAGGGGTAAAAAGGTATATATGGAATACAGAAGAATGGGTAAAACGGGCTTGCAACTGAGCGTATTGTCTTACGGCTCATGGGTCACCTTTGCCAAGCAGATTGACGACAGCGTATCAGACAGGCTCATGGGTCTGGCTTATGATAATGGTATCAACTTCTTCGACAATGCGGAGATATATTCCCGTGGCGAGTCAGAAAAGATGATGGGTCGCGTGCTGAAAAACAAAAACTGGGAGCGTTCCTCTTACACAGTTTCCAGCAAAGTATTCTTTGGCTGGAGGGGCGAGGCCAATAAGCCTAACCAAACCGGCCTCAGCCGCAAACATATAACAGAGGCATGCGATGAAGCGTTGGGGCGCTTGCAGGTAGACTACCTGGATTTGTTCTACTGCCACCGTCCCGACAAAAATGTGCCGATAGAAGAAGTGGTATGGACCATGAACCACCTGGTACAAAGGGGCAAGATACTCTATTGGGGCACCAGCGAGTGGAGCGGCCCCGAGATAATGGAAGCCCATATGATAGCCCGCGACCTGCGCCTGATAGGCCCTGCCGTAGAGCAGCCTGAATACAACCTCTTCAAGCGGGATAAGATGGAAGTGGATTATTACACCATATTCAAAAATATAGGCATGGGCACTACCATCTGGAGCCCCCTGGCATCGGGACTGTTAACAGGTAAGTACAACGATGGTATTCCCGAGGGTTCCCGCCTGGGGCTGCAGGGCTTCGACTGGCTGAAAGACCGGGTAATGACGGATGAAAGAATTGCCCGTGTGCGCGAGCTGGATGCAGTGGCTAAAGACCTGGGCACATCGCTGGCCACCTTGTCAATAGCCTGGTGCATCCGCAACCCCAACGTAACCAGCGCTATACTGGGCGCTACTAAGGAAGAGCAATTGATGGAGAACCTTAAAGCATTAGAGGTATTGCCCAAACTAACAGACGAAGTGATGGAACGGATAGACACAGTAATGGGCACTAAGCCTAATATGCCGCAATACTAGATAAACATGACCCAATCAGACGTTAAACTACTTACCTCCACCAAGTACCTGGACAATGTCGAGGGGCTTGATACTATCATTAGGCAAATTGAAGAAATTAGCCCTCTGATAGTTAGCACCCTGGTGAGAGCAGAGATAAAAGATTTTATCTCTGAGAGGATATTCCAAATAGTTAATGTTATGATTGATAGCCTTGTGAAAGAATTCAATCGTTCTACATGCAAAGACGTAAGACTTAATATTGCTCTAATTCTCTTCTCTAACGATATTAATGGATATGAAGATTTTCTGGTTGAATATGTTACATCAGAAACAAATTATGACAATGTTGCGTTTCCTTTAATGAAGTTAGCCACAAAGAAAGTTGAACGTGCTAAACCTGTAGTTCAATATTGGTTGGATATATATAGTGAAAAGGCTAAACATACTGCTGATTTACATGACTTAGATGTATTTAATAGTCTATCAACGATTTATGATTACTATAAGTAAGTACGGTAAATCCTTGTTCTTTTTATATTTTTGCAACCTTTACAAAGCATATCCCTTAACTGATATATGATAGCACTGGGTGGCAAGCCATTAGATTTAGATGCATTTGAGCAGATTGTCCTGTACCAGAAGGAGGTCAACCTGACCGCCTCTGCGGTAAAGGAGGCTACCCGCAGCTATGAGTTCCTCAAAGCATTTTCTCAGGATAAACTGATATACGGTATCAACACAGGCTTCGGGCCTATGGCGCAGTACCGCATCAACGATGAGGACAAGAAGAGCTTGCAGTACAACCTTATCCGCAGCCATGCCTCGGGTATGGGCGAAAAACTGAACAGCCTGCAAAGCCGGGCTATGATGCTGGCACGCCTGCATACACTGGTGCTGGGTTACTCGGGCGTACACCCCGACCTGGTGCAACTGATGACCGACCTCATCAACCACGAAGCCTACCCTGTAATATATGCCCACGGCGGTGTGGGTGCCAGCGGCGACCTGGTACAACTGGCCCACCTGGCATTGGGCCTCATTGGCGAAGGGATGTTCTGGTACCAGGGGGATATCGTACCCGCACAGGATGTGTACCAGCAATTGGGCCTGAAACCACTGGATATAAACGGCCGTGAGGGCCTGGCTTTGATGAACGGTACCTCGTCTATGACGGGTATAGGTGGTATCAACGTGATACGTGCGCACAGGCTGGTGGTATGGAGCATGTTGCTATCGCTGATGGTGAACGAGATGATGGAAGCCTATGACGACCACTTCTCTGCCGAGCTGAACAATGTAAAGAAACACAACGGCCAGCGCGCTGTGGCAGAGTGGATGCGCATACTGGGCGATGATAGTGGCCTGATGCGTAAACGCCACGAGCACCTATACGATAAGAAAGTAACTGAAACTGTAGTAGAAGATAAAGTGCAGGAGTATTACTCACTGCGCTGCGTACCGCAGATACTGGGGCCGATATTTGATACAGTGCTGAATGCGGAGAAGGTGATTGTAGACGAGCTGAACTCGGTAAACGACAACCCGGTAGTTGACTATAAAAACCAGAACATATTTCACGGCGGCAACTTCCATGGAGACTATGTGGCGCTGGAAATGGATAAGCTGAAAATAGCGGTGACCAAACTGTCTATGTTGTCAGAGCGCCAGTTGAACTTTTTGCTGAACCCGGCGCTTAACAAAAAGCTGCCCGCATTTGCCAACGCAGGCAGGCTGGGGCTCAACTTCGGCATACAGGGCATGCAATACCCTGCCACCTCTACCACGGCGGAAAACCAGACACTGAGCAACCCCGTGTATATACACAGCATACCCAACAACAACGACAACCAGGATATAGTGAGCATGGGTACCAACGCCGCTATGATGTGCGCCCGTGTGATAGACAATACTTACGAGGTGCTGGCGGTGGAAGCTGCCGCATTGGTACAGGCGATAGACATACGCGGCATTGCTGGCAGGCTGGCGCCAGCTACCCGCTGGATGTATGATGGCGTGCGCAATCATTTCCCTTTCTTCAAAGAGGATTTTTCAGCATCATCGCACCTGCAGGCTGTTAAAACATGGATGAAGGATACGGATATAGTGGCGCAGTTTAAGAAGAAGATTTAGTCAATTCGGCAATGAGACAATTTGCCAATTTGAGAATACAGCCATTTAGAATTTTGATTTGGGATTTGATTTAGAGTGGGATTTGGAATTTGGATATTGGAATTTAACTTTTAGACTTTATGAAAAAATACGCATTGGTTACAGGTGGTTCACGTGGTATTGGTAAGGCTTGTTGTATCAAGCTGGCGGAGATGGGTTATAATATACTGGTGAATTACAAGGGCAATAAAGAAGCTGCTGTGGAAACGGCATCACTGGTACGCGAATACGGCGTGAGTGCGCAGATATTGCAGTTTGACGTAGCCAATAAAGAAGAAGTGAAACACGCCATCATCACCTGGCAGGAGCAACACAACGACTGTATGGTAGAAGTGCTGGTGAACAACGCAGGTGTACGCCAGAATACGCTCATGATGAGCATGACTGATGAGCAGTGGGAAAGCGTATTAGATACCAGCCTGCAGGGCATGTACCATGTTACCAAGCAGGTGCTCAACCAGATGCTGATGAACCGCTACGGCCGCATCATTAATATGGTGTCCCTCAGCGGATTGAAAGGCCAACCCGGACAGGTAAATTACTCTGCCGCCAAAGCTGGGATGATAGGTGCTACCAAGGCGCTGGCGCAGGAAATAGCCAAGCGCAACGTAACCGTAAATGCTATTGCCCCCGGCTTTATCAAAACCGATATGACAGAAGAACTGAACGAAGCCGACCTGAAAAAAATGATACCCATGCAGCGCTTCGGCGAGGTGCAGGAAGTAGCCGACCTGGTTGGTTTCTTAGCATCAAAAAACGCCGGCTACATCACCGGGCAGGTTGTGTCTATTAATGGTGGGTTGTATACGTAGGTTGTTTCGTTCCGTCATTGCGACAGAGTATTTATGAATATAAATATGTCGGAAACAACTTTTCTCAGCGAAGCTAATCTCGCCAAAATACATTTTACAATCCATAACTTTAATCCATGAACCGCATCATCCCCATCGTTATACTCTTCTGGTTGACTGCTTGTGGCAGTAGCAATTCTCAAAACAAAGAGGGGGTAAATAGCGATGTAACTCACAGTTTTCAGGCAGAATCCATTTTAAAAGAAGATTTCCCTGAAGAAGAAACCAGCTATACAATAGAGCCAACAGATACAATTTCTATTGGTAACTATAATTTGTATTTTACTCCATCTGATTCAATCACTTTTCCCCCATATTACAGCGACCAAAAAATAAGGGACAGTTTTTGGCGTGTATTTGGTAATTCGCACGACGCTGCGAATGCTGTTGAGAATTATTTAGAGAAGGAATTACCTGAGATATTCACTTCAAATGATTCAACAATAACCTTGCAACTTGCTGATGGCAAAAAATTAGTTCTGCCAAAATGGGATGAAGAAGAAATGCGGGGTTATTCTCTTTGTGCAGTACTATGAGGGCGGTGCCTATATGCTGGTAAACAGGAAAAACGGCTATAACAGGCAGATTCATGGTAAGCCGTACTTCTCAAATAATCATAAATCATTTATTACTGTGAATGTGGACATGGAAGCCCACTACAGTTTTAATGGTATAGAGTATTATACGGTCACGGCAGACAGCATCATACAGCAATTTGAACTGGATATTGCAAACTGGGGACCTGCAAAAGCAAAATGGATAAATGACAAGAACATAATTTTGGCGCAGGAACGAATGGTTGCAAATCCTGGCACCTATTATTTAACAACTGATTATGCGCTACTTACAATTATGAAAAGGTAAATCAGCAACCGGATTATTCCTCACCACTTTCCTTGTAAGTAAAAAACCTGTAACTAAGGCCAATAGTGTGTAAATATTGAGATGCTACCTGCACCCTGTTTACATATTGGTACAACGGGAATTCGCTCAGCGCATAAATGGTAAAGTTATTGAAACTATAGCTTAACTGCGGAACAATGCATACTTGTTTCATGCCTGTTGCCAGTACATCAAAATTATAATATGCAAGGTTATAAAGGTCCTCGCTGTATTTCATCTGGTCCACCCATTCGCCCTTTAGCTGTAGTGTAGCGCCAACTTTATGGAACAGTGTTTTACTGGCAAATAATGACACACTGGCATAGTCTCCGTACTTGATACCCTGGGGATTCCATCCTTTTCGGATATATAATCCGTTCATGAAAATTCTGAAATTACTATTTGGATATCCGCGAAAGGCAAACAGGTAAAAGATGAAATCGTTTGAACCTGTTGTTGGTTGTACAGCAGGTGGCATAGTAAGATAATATACATCGCCGGTGTATGGTTCAACCAGCCGGGTGCTGTCATTATATTTTCCCACCGGCATTTTATATCCTAATCCGACGGTAATTTCATCGCGTGTGGTTTCGCAGTTGTTAGTGTATATCGTGTAACGGGGAAAGATTACCAGGTCACTGGTGCCCGATGATTTCATAGTGTCTCTTTTGTTGAGGCCAATTTGGGTCCTGTTGATATAATAGCCCCCTTCAAGAGAAAGTGTAAGGGCTTTGGTGATACCATGAGATAGTCTCAGGTATGTAAAGTTTGAGCCATAATAATCCAGGAACTTCTTTTCCGCTTTATCTCCGTCTAAAAACTTCCTGGTTGAAAGATGCTGGTAATTAATATTTACCTCAAATTGCCTGTCTTGCAGCACACCCTGCGATGTGCCTCCTGCAATGGGGCTGCCGCTACCGGCAGAACAACATCCCTGAGCGTAGATTTTGCCGGATACAACAGAACAAAGTAGTATTACTAGCAAAAAGTATCTCATCATGATTATTTTATAGTATTGAATTTTAAGACCTCTTTTTGATTGTCTCGTTTTATATGCATGAAATAAGTGCCACCGGTCAAATGTCCGATATCAATAGTTTCATTGTTTATACCCTGAGAGGATGTTGTTGATGAGTAGAACACTCGCTTTCCGATGATATCTATGATTTCAAATGATACTTGTGCGGAATTATCCAGGTTGTATTTAATACTAAGTGTGTTACCGGCAGGATTTGGGAAAATTACTGTGCCAAGTTGTGATTCTGTAATTGTGGTAACAGAGGCGGGAGTTAAAGCGTGATAAATAGCTGATTCAATTCCTGCCGGATCGTCGGCGTCAAAATTGTGTTTATTAAAGAATATTCTGTGATCTGCTCCACCTACAATGGCTATATGTGGCATACCTGTACCGCCATAATCATCTTCTTTAATTACAGTACCGCCGGGAGCGTTATCAAATACGGTCAGTATGTCCGGGCCAATATTATTATTAGCGGCCCAGTTGGACAAATAGGTGCAACTGTGGTCTGCATAGTCATCAATCAGGTAAAACTTTACTTTGCCGGAATATGCAGGTTTATTGTTATAACTCTTGGCTATATTGTAAGCAGTTTTTACAGGAGCAATACATGTCAGGCAGGGCATTATCCAGGCCAATACAACAACGTTGCCATTA
>JACFNS010000051.1:9345-10712 GCA_019454705.1 Taibaiella sp.
TTCTGTAAATAGTGTATGGCTATTCGAGTTGCAGTCAGTAGCAGTAAAGTTAGTGGCTGTTGTTTGAGCCTTGAGTTGAATGCTAAGTGCCAACATCAAAAAAACAGGTAGTATAATTCTTTTCATACCAATAAGATTTTTATAAAAATAATAAAAATAATAAAAAAAACCATTCATATTACCACAATGCATACTTCACTACACTATGTCACAACCCACTCACCCACACAGTTTTAACGTTTCCCTTTGGCATTTTCGGGCTAACTTTCCCACATCTGTGCATTTCTTTTCAGAGAGGTGAGCTAAAGACTTTTTAATTTCGGTATGACCTTAAAAAGCAGAGGAGTATATGGATATAGAACAATTAATGCCACATATTGAGGCGCTGGTGTTCGCCAGCGAAAGGCCCATCACTATGATAGAGATGGTTGACCTGCTGAGCCAGACTTTTGAGGAACCTGTTGAATCTGACCGCATTGCCGCATGTATAGAAGCCGTGCGCGAAAAGTACAGCGCTGAATACTACCCGTTTGAACTGCGCGAAGTAGGCGGCGGTTACCAGTTCCTGACCAAGAAAGAATACCACAAGACCGTTCTGCAACTCAACGGCGATAAACATATTAAAAAACTGTCTGTGGCGGCTATGGAAACCCTGGCCATCATTGCCTACAAGCAGCCCATTACAAAAGGCGAAATTGAGTTTATACGTGGCGTGAGCGTGGATTACTCTATACAAAAGCTGCTGGAAAAAGAACTGATAGTGATAGCCGGCCGCAAAGAAGAAGCCGTGGGCAAGCCACTGGTATATGCTACGTCCAAAAACTTTATGGACTATCTGGGCATCAATACCCCCGCCGATCTGCCTGCACTGAAAGATATATCGAATATAGAGATAGTGATACCCACAGCGGGCAGCGAAGCTGAGCCGGGCGAACACAGTGAGGGCGAAGACCCCGAAGCCCTGGTGACCGTAGAAGCCGATGGCAGCCTGAAAGAGCATAGCGGCGACAACGAATAATGATTCCACAGGATATTTCCTTTTTTACAAAACCATGTTCCGCATTTTGGAACATGGTTTTTGCCGTTTATAGTACCTTTGCACCCAAATTAATATCATGCAATTGAGAGGTTGGTTACTTTCCATTACAGCAATTCTTCTTTTTCAGCCCGTTTTCGCGCAAAAGGTATCTGAGAAAAAGGTGATTAAACAATTAAAGAAAGACATCGGCTACCTGGCGTCTGACAAACTGGAGGGCCGCCGCACAGGCTCTGAAGGCGAAAAGCTGGCAGCTGATTATATCACTAAGTATTATACAGCAGAAGGTATAAGCGGCTATAAGGGTAAGTATATCTATCCTTTTACATTC
>JACFNS010000052.1:0-2000 GCA_019454705.1 Taibaiella sp.
TAGATAGCGTTACTTATTAAATAAGGATTAACAATTAGATTATCAGGGGCTAAGATAATACACCCGAAGCTGAAAGCCAAAACCCCACCCTGCAATTCCTCTTTTGCCCTGTCATGATTGAATATAATGGTGTATATTTACCATATATCATTGATATTGTGAAGATTAGGAAACTGATATCTGCATATAAAACCAAGCTACTGGGCCAAAAACACCGTAGTAAAACGGCTATATTAGGGCATAGGGAATTAACAGTATCGGATGGCACTATTAACAACAATGCCGACAAAGATGATGCCTGGTGGTATGCACTAGCCAATAGATATGATATAATTTTTGATATAGGGGCTAATGTTGGTTATTCAACCATCTTGGCATGTCTGAATAATAGCACAAAAACCATATTGCTGGCTGACCCCAACCCCCTGGCGCTGGCGCAGGCAAAAGAGAACCTGGAGCGCAATGGCATGGGAATGAATAAGCATTATATAAATGCTTTTGTAGGAGAATGGAAAGGAGAGCAGGTCAAATTTTACACTTTGGGTACCGGCTCGGCAGGTAGTATGTTTGGCAGCCATGCAGACAGCGCCAAGGCGGTGAATGCCTGGTATATGGTGGACACCACTACACTGGATGACATGGTGCGGGAAACAGGCATTGTGCCCCAACTGGTAAAGATAGACGTAGAAGCAGCGGAAAGTTATGTACTGAAGGGTGCTATAGAACTGTCAAGGCAACAACAAACCATATTTATGGTGGAGATGCACGCCCCGCCGGAAATGCCGATGCTGAAGAACGCAGGACTGGTGCTGGATTGGTGTGCTGCCAATCAATACCTGGCTTATTATATGAAGGAGCATAAACAATTGGCTGATGCAGCGCATATAGCGCACCGCGGCAGGTGCCATCTGTTGTTATTACCTGTGGGTGTTCCATATCCTGAATACCTGAAAGGGATACAGGAGGGTGATGAAATAAAATGGTAAGGTAGAATCGCTTATTCTTTCACCCTGTATATCACGCCAATCCTTGTACGTTCAGCCCAGTTGTTGAAATTGAATTTCTTCATCCATTCAGGAAAAGAACTATACACTAATTCAAGATTGTAATGACGGATAGTTTCATCATCAGGCTTATGCCAGCTGAATACATATATGTCTTTATCCGGCTGATGGGTGGTTATTTCAGTCAAAGTATCTGTATTGGCAGAGTTGAGCACCTGCAAGTTGGGGTGCCTGTAAAAATTCATGTTGAGGCCCAGCGCCTGGTAGGGGCTTTCTCCAATGCACAGCACCGTTGTTTTACCCTTGCCTGCATAGCCGTACATAATTTGCTGGTATTTTATTATCTCCTGTGCCGGTGCCAGGCTCCTGTATATCAGCAATCCTATATTCATAAACATCAGTACCTTAAAACCAATGGTGTAAAATTTGTTCTTCGGCAGGTGCAGCCAGCTATCAATACCAGTACTCACTACATAGATGAACGGTATCACCATCAGGAAAAGGAAACGCATCTCTTTGTGCCCGACAGCAGAATGCCCCGCTAAGAATATAAGGCAGCAGATAGTAAACAGGTTTTTAGGCTGCTTCCATACCCCTCTGAAGAATAATATGAGCAACACGATACTTATGGGCGGTACCCCATTCATAATAAATAGCTCGAAATAATGCCACCAGGGCGACACGCCGAAGTGTGCCGCCACATTTTGCACGATGTTGACGTCGTAATAATTGTAGGGCGTAAAGAGCCACTCGCCATAAAACCAATGATCAATACTGATACATACACCTACAGCTATAATAAAGGATAGTACAGGCAGCACCCAATAACGGAATGGCCACTTGCGGATAAAGAGTATCCATATAGCAATACCGATGAGCGCAAATGCCAGTTGTATACGTGCAAACCAGGCAAAGCCCAGTAAAAACCCTGCCAGTAGCAGTTGCATTTGCCTGCGCCCGCCTGGTTCGTTAGGTAATAATATTGTGCCTGCTGCA
>JACFNS010000052.1:2010-7659 GCA_019454705.1 Taibaiella sp.
GCCTCGGCAGAAAAACGGACACTGGTGTACGGCACAAACCATAGCAACAAACTGCACATGACAAATAGAGATTTGCCACGTTGATTTATGAAATCCGGCAGTAGTATTTTTATCAACCGCACGATGGCCCACCAGTACAGCAGAGCCATAGACAACCTGAGTATGAGTGCAAGCGCGAATGGGTTATAAATATTGGCAGCCTTAAGCGTGCTACCGAGGCACCATACTATGAAAGGCTGAAGCGCGGGGCGAATCTTTGCTTCAAGTTCCCAGGGCAAGTCGCCGGCGGGGGAAAAACCCATTTTGTAGTTGGCGAATTCGAGCACCTGGAAATGTTCATCGTGGTTATGATAACCAACACTGAATATTGCTGTAATAATGAAGATAGCCAATCCAAGGCGGTACCAAAGCTTATAGTTATGCATGTATGATATAATTCGGGCTGAAAAATAGTAAAATCGTTTTGACAGTTAATTCTTTTATTAATAAAATATTGCGTTGATATATTATCTGTTAATAACCGTGTAACAATCCATTAACAACACATTTACAATTATTTGCAAATGACATGTTATTGCATTGGCTATTAACCAGCACTTAGGCAAGGTTTTTGTAATGTTGTACTGTATAATCATACTTGTATGAAAAGGCTTATTGTATTCTTACTTATTATTGTTTTAGCGTCTTGTAGCAGAAATAACAAGATAGGTTATACTGTGCCCGTAGTGGACCCTACCAATAATTACGACACCCGGTCGGTAGGAGTATCTGCCAATGATTTGCTCAGCTCCCAGAAGTATAAGGTTATTAACCTGGACATATGTTATGTCATCAAACACCCTTTGCCCAAGACCGTAATTGATGATGCGGTAAACTTCCTGGGCAGGTATTGCAACAAACCCGGCGGTGTATATGTGCACGAAAGGCAGATACCCATGCAGGGCTGGAAGTTGTATGTGAACGACCTGATGACCATTGAGAAGATATACCGTACCAAGTTTGAGAAAGCGGGCAAGAATGGCATGGACACACTGGGCTTGTTTATACTAGTAACAGAAGGGGATTATTACATTGAAAATGTATTAGGTGTTGCTTATAAAAATACCTCTGTTGCCTTGTTTGATGGTATCATTTCCAATAACTCAGGAGGTCTTACCCAGCCATCAAGAGAAACCATGTTATCTACAGTGTTGAGGCACGAAATAGGGCATATGCTGGGACTGGTGAACACAGGAAGTGATATGCAAACCCCACACCAGGATGAAACGCATGGCAAACACTGTGACAATGAACAATGCCTGATGTATCATAAAATGCAGACTACAGACATATTAAGCATCCTGACAGGGAACACCATACCCGACCTGGATGCCAACTGCCAGGCCGACTTGAAAGCCAACGGCGGCAAATAGCATGTAAAATACGCACGTAACTTACTCCAATATCTGCACTACTTTAGTGGGCTCTACATTTGCATTGCGCATAGACACATTGCGGGCTACATTCTGCGCCAGCTCAGTAAATATGCGGCTGGCAGGGTTGGTCTCGTCCAGCACGGCGGGCATCCCTATGTCACCCCCTTCGCGTATGCCTTGTACTATCGGCACTTCGCCCAGGAAAGGCAGTTCAAACTGCTCAGCCATCTTCTGCGCGCCACCCTTGCCGAATATGTAGTATTTATTTTCAGGCAACTCAGCCGGAGTGAAGTAAGCCATATTTTCTACTATACCTAATATAGGTATGTTGATTTGCGGCTGTTTGAACATCATGATGGCTTTTTTGGCATCAGCGGCAGCTACTTGTTGCGGCGTAGATACCACCACAGAACCTGTAACAGGTACAGCCTGTACCAATGTCAGGTGTATATCGCCCGTGCCGGGGGGCAGATCTATTACCAGGTAATCCAGTTCTCCCCAATGCACGTCGGTAATGAACTGCTTGAGTGCTGAACTCGCTATGGGCCCGCGCCATACCACAGCCTGCTTTTCATCTACCAGCAGGCCTATGCTCATGGCTTTAATACCGTATTTTTCAATAGGAACAATTTTTCCTTTGCCATCTTCGGTATCCATCATTTTGGGACGTTCCTCGCGTATACCCAGCATTATGGGAACAGAAGGGCCATATATATCCGCATCCAGCAGGCCTACTTTAGCGCCTTCCTGCGCCAGCCCTATTGCCAGGTTGACAGCGATAGTTGACTTACCTACCCCACCCTTGCCCGATGCTATGGCTATGATATTTTTAACACCTGTAAGAACAGACATATTATCTTTCCTGTTGCTATTTACGTTCGATGTCATCTTTACCGATACCACTGCATCTTTACTTACCAGCAGTTGCACAGCGTTAATACAGGCTTTTTCAATCATTTCCTTCATGGGACACGCGGGAGTGGTAAGTACCACTGTAAATGATACATTATTACCATCTATCTCTATGTCGCGCACCATGTTGAGGGTCACCAGGTCTTTGCCCAAATCCGGATCATCTACATTGCCTAAAGCCTTTAAAACCGCTTCTTTCGTTATCATACTAAACCTTTGTTAAAGTAAAAACAGGATGTGCAAAAGTACGTCATACAGGTTTTCTTTGCACATATATTGCGCATTGATTACTGATAGTTTTATTGGTTATATTGATATATCACTAAATCAGTTTTATAGATAGGCGCAAACTGTGTAAATTTGACGGAATGAGAACTCAGTTGTATTCGTTGTTGCTGCTGGCTGGTATATTTTTTTTCAATATTGCCTCTGCGCAAAGCGATGAAGAAAATATAGTGCAGATAAACGGTGTGACCATGACAGCGGACAGCCTGCGTGGCGTACCGGGCGCTATAGTGATGTTGAAACACCACAACCGGGGCACCATATCCAACGAGCTTGGTGTGTTCTCATTAGTAGCACACAAAGGTGATACGCTCAGGTTCTCGGCCCTGGGTTTTCGCACAAAAGAGTTTGCAATACCCAAAGACGTGAAAGGCCACTACTTCTCCGTAGTGCAGTTGATGACCCAGGACACTTTCTACCTGCAGGAAACTATCATACGTCCTTTCCCCACCCGCGAGCAGTTTAACTACGCCTTCAAATACTGGGATATACCCGATGACAGGTATGAGGTAGCCCGCCGCAATACAGAAGCATTGATGCTGCGTGCATTGGCCTACTCGTTGCCCAAAGACGGAGGCGAAAGCCAGGGTGCCTACCAGGATATGCAGGCGCAAAAGGCCGTGTACTACGGACAATGGCCGCCGAGCAACCTCTTCAGCCCGCTGGCATGGGCAGAATTTTATGAGGCTTGGAAGCGTGGCGATTTTAAGAAGAAGCGCTATTAACCTTCAGCTGACGGCTGTAAAATACCTTATAATATAAGAGCTTGATTAACTCTATCAGCAACAGGCATGTTGCAGGTATAATCATTATTTCCAACAGCAGGCTATTATCCAGCGATACAGTTTTGAATACCGGGTGCAGCGCGGGTATATATACCAACCCTGCCTGCAGCAAGATGGTAAGCAGCACTGAGCCAATGAGCAAAGGATTGGCCAGCAGCCGTACCGAAAATATGGGCCTGTACACCGAACGCACGGAAAGTGCATTGGCCAGTTGTGAAAAGCACAGCGTTGTAAATACCAGCGTTTGCTGGGCACGCTCGTCGTAGCCATGCGCGGCAGCCCAGTATTGAGCAGTGAGTGCGCCTGCCGCCAGAATCAAGCCGGTAAAACATACCTGGTATAACATACCACCTGCGAATAAACTCTCTTCGGGCTTGCGGGGCGGACGTTTCATAATATCTTTTTCTGCCGGCTCTGTAGCCAGCGCTATGCCGGGCAGGCCGTCGGTCACCAGGTTTATCCACAGTATATGTATGGGTAGCAGAGGTATGGGCAGCCCCAGCAATGGTGCACATACGATGGTAAGTATTTCAGCCAGGTTGCAGGAGAGAATGTACAGCACAAACTTCCGGATGTTGTCATAAATACGCCTTCCCTCTTTCACCGCCTTTACAATAGTGGCGAAGTTATCATCGAGCAGTATCATGTGTGCCGCCTCTTTGGACACATCGGTACCGGTGATGCCCATAGCAATACCAATATTGGCCTGCTTCAGCGAAGGGGCATCGTTGACACCGTCGCCTGTCATAGCGGCGTATTCACCATTTAACTGCAACGCCTTGACAATTTCCAGCTTTTGCCCCGGCGACACGCGTGCATATACAGAGGTATGTTTTACTTTTTCAAGTAGTTCCTTTTCGCCCAGTTTTTTTATGTCGGCCCCGGTTAATATACTGTTAGCATCCCGGGCTATGTTCAGCTCTTTAGCTATAGCCATGGCTGTCACAGGCTGGTCGCCGGTTATCATCACAGGCCTGATGCCTGCCGTTTTACATTCCTCTATGGCAGCTATTACTTCTTCGCGGGGCGGGTCTATCATACCCACGGCACCCAGCATCTCCAGTTCGGTTTCCGTTTCATGTGCAATTTTCTCTCCGTCGCCCTGCAGGTACTTATATGCGAAGAACAGCACGCGTTGGCCATTGGCTGCCCATTCCCTGTTTTTTTTCAGCCAGTTTTCTTTATCCGGTTCGCTATACTTAGCGGCAAGTTTGTCAATGATTTTACCCGGCGCACCCTTCACCAGTAACAGCAGCTTGTCGCCATCGCGGTGGAGGGTACTCATCATCATACGGTCTGAGTCGAAGGGTAGTGTATCAACGATGGGAAAGGCTTGCTCGGATTTACCATAGCTAAGGCCCTTTCCTTTAGCATAGTTCACCAGGGCTATTTCTGTAGAGTCGCCAATCAGTTCGTCATGGTTATTTTCCTTCACCTCGTTGTTCAGCATCATGGTGTGCAGCAGCAGGGCTTCCTGCTCAGGGGCTGACTCTGTATTGGTGACAGTCATTTTGTTCTGTGTCAATGTGCCGGTCTTATCGCTGCATATATAGGTTACAGAACCTAAGGTTTCTACTGCGGGCAGCTTGCGAATCAACGCTTTTTGCTTCACCATGCGTTTTGCCCCTTGTGCCAGCCCTATGGTAACCACTACCAGCAGTGCCTCGGGCAGTGCAGCCACGGCCAGCGACAGTGCAGTGAGGAACATCTGCAGGGGGGGCTCACCCTTTAGCAGGCCGAAGCCGAATACAGCTGCGCATATCACTATTACAATTACCGCCAATTGCCTGCTGAACCTGGCCAGCCTCTGCTGCAATGGTGTCTTCTGCTGCTCTATATCCAGCATGCCGGCTATCCTGCCCATTTCGGTATTCATACCCGTGGCTGTTACCACAGCCTTGCCGGTGCCGTTGCTGATGATGGTGCCTTTGAACACCATATTCACCTGGTCGGCGGGCAGCAGTTCCTCACCTGTGAGTGCATCTGTAGTTTTGTGTATGCTGTCACTCTCACCGGTCAGGGCGGCTTCTTCGGCCTTTAGCGATGCACTTTCTATCAGCCGGGCATCGGCGGGAACTATATTACCCGCCTCGAGTATGATGATATCGCCCGGTACCAGTTCAGATGCATCAATGTCCTGTGTCTTACCATTCCTCGATACCAATGTATGCTGTGCCGCCATTTTTTGCAGCATCCTTACCGATTGCTCGGCATTGTACTCCTGGTAGTAACCTATTACCGCATTCACCACT
>JACFNS010000052.1:7669-10569 GCA_019454705.1 Taibaiella sp.
AGGATGACGATAGCATCAGTAGTTTCTCCCGCTACGAATGATACTACGGCCGCCACTGCCAGTATCAGTATCATTACATCTTTGAACTGTGAAAGAAATATGGCCAGTCTGCTGCGCTGCTTTGCCGCCTGTAGCTCGTTGGGTCCGTATTCTTCCCTTCTTTTTTCAACTTCTCCGTCACCTAAACCCTGTGCCGAAGAATTGAGTTCTCTTAATACTTCATCCTTATCTACCTGGTACCAGTTCATATTACTAAGATAACCGTAATAGTTAATAGGATAATAAGTTAATCGGGCAATTTGTTCCATTTTGATACCGGGAATTTGGTTTAGGAATTAGAACAATTTGCCTGCCCGAGTTAACCGGCCCTGATTGCCATAAGCCCTAAAGACTTATGTCAATTGACCCCTCCTAAGAACCCCGCACAGGCGGGAGAGGCAGTAGAGGAGTTGTTCTTTATTTTGTACCAAAATGTTGCCAGGATTTTGGGGTTGAAATTTCTTTGCCATGTTTTGAAACTATGTAATTGATAATCAATACCGCTTTATGTGCGCTTTTGTGCACAATTGTTCTCAAATTGGAACAAATCAGGAAAAGAACAATGCATTCGACTGTTTGTAATGTGGTTACGGTTATGTCAAAGAGCAAGTATGTCGCTATGTTTTGCAATAACGGCATATATACAAATATACGTAAACTTGCTGTTATAAAAGTATCGAAACTAAGATTATGTTGAGTTAAATATTAGCATGATTGTGTGCTGAGGTTAATACGGGGGTATTGTCGGTACTGCGGCAACAACAACTCAAAAAAAATCTATTGGCGATTTTTTATAGCTTGTATATTCCTCTGTATGCCTTTCCATTTAGCACGGGATAACGGGGAATTCTTAAAAGTCTTGCGGAATGTATCTTCACTCATGACCTGCCACTCACCCAGGGAGAGGTTGAGGATTTCGGGGATGGGTGTGAAATGCGGCTCAGTATTGGGCTTGGAGAAACGGTTCCAGGGGCATACGTCCTGGCAAATATCACAGCCAAACATCCAGCCTTCCATTTTATCATGGTATTCTTTGGGTATAAGCGCATCTTTCAGCTCTATGGTGAAGTATGATATGCATTTGCTGCCATCCACCACTTTATCACCTGCTATAGCATCTGTCGGGCAGGCATCTATACAACGTGTACAGGTGCCGCAATGGTCGGTAGCGAATGGAGCGTCATAGTCCAGGGGCAGGTCGCATATCAGGGTAGCAATGAAAAAGAACGAACCTGAATGTTTGGTAAGCAGGTTGGTGTTTTTACCTACCCAGCCCAGGCCGCTGCGTTGCGCCCAGGTGCGCTCCAGCACGGGGGCGCTGTCTACAAATCCCCGCCCGTTGATATCTCCGATGTTATCACGGATGTATTGCAGCAGCTGGTTGAGTTTGTCGCGAATGACATAGTGGTAGTCGGTGCCCCATGCGTATTTGGCTATTTTGGGTGCATCGTCACTTTGCTGTTGTTCAGGGTAATAGTTGAGCAGTAAGGTGATGACAGATTTAGCGCCGGGCACTAATTTACCAGGGTCAGTACGGAGGTCGAAGTAGCGCTCCATATACTGCATACTGCCATGATAACCTTTGTTGAGCCATTGCTCCAGGCGGCGGGCATCCTCCTCCAGGTATTCAACTTTGGCTATACCACATGCATCGAAGCCGAGGCGCTGTGCTTCGGCTTTAATGAGTGTGGTATGTTTTGCTGTGGTCATTTTCCCCCTATCCCCCTCCCGCCACGGCGGGATAAATTCCGGGGAGACTAATTTTGTAAAGTTATTTTACTTCTACTCCTCTTATCTCCTGCAACTTGCTGATATAATTGTCCGCATGTTTTTTAGGTATGCCGGCTGTTACTTCACAAAACAACTGTAAATCCTGTTTGTATATGGTTGCTTCGCTTTGTTTCAGCAGCTTCATTACTTCGTTCATAGCCGGGTAATTAAAGGTAAGTGTTAGTTTTTCTTCTATCCACCGTTCTACTACATCGGCCTGTGCCAGTGCTTCGGCTGTTGCAGTTTTATAAGCATTAATCAGACCGGGCACACCCAGCAGGCTACCGCCAAAATACCGTACAACAACTACCAGCACATCGGTTAATCCGGCGCTGTCTATTTGCCCCAGGATGGGCTTGCCCGCACTACCCGAGGGTTCGCCATCATCATTAGCGCGATAGAGTGTACCATCAGTACCAATCCTGAACGCATAACAATGGTGTACCGCCTTGGGGTGTTCTTTCTTGAGCGCCTTTACCTTTTCTTTCACTTGTTCCACATCCTGCACCGGGTAAGCAAACCCAAAAAACTTGCTGCCCCTGTCCCGGAAATCTGAAACCGGTGTATTCGTAATCGTCCTGTATGTAAACTGTTCTTCCATTAATAACCTGCCAATGCGATAAGGATGATAGAAATGATGGCTAAGATAATACCGCTAATCCGCTTAACCCCAGCGGCCTCTTTAAAGAACAATATAGCCACCAGTGTAGTTGTAATCACGATACCAATATTATTAACCGGAATGATAGATGAACTGGGCAGTAAGTCAGCATCGAAAAGGCGGATGAGGTAATAGATAGAAAAATAATTAGGTATGCCCAGCAGCACACCCGATATTATATTCTTCAGCCTGAGTTTTTCCCTGTCTTTATCGTGCAGCATCTTGCCTGCCACCATTACACTGCCTGCTATCGCGGCTACGGTAAACATTGTGATCGTAAATGCCGACTGCGTGGCCTGAGTGTCCAATTGGTAATGCTGAATGTATTTGATATAAGTATCGGACAGGCCACTGCATATAAACACCAGTACGGGCAGCCAGATGTTTTTCAGTTCTATCTTCCCCTGGCGAGATGTAGCCATATACACAG
>JACFNS010000053.1 GCA_019454705.1 Taibaiella sp.
TGGGTCGTCGAAGAATGGGTCGCGTTGTTTTGTTTTCTGTACTATACGAGCTACACCTTCCGCTTCTGCCGGGTCTAGTTCCAGCGTGCCTGTCTGCTGGGGGAAAAGTGCGGATTTTTTCAGCGTAAACACCTGGTAGCGCTGGCCGTTTATTACTTCTTCTACCGGGGTTATTTTGCCTCCCGGCATTTCAAAATCCTGTGTCCAGAAACCATTGAGAGATGGTAGCTTGGATATAGCCACATTCATAGGCAAGCGGGCGTACAACTTGTAAGATGCGGTTATCTGCTCACCCACGTACACCTTGCTTTTATCTACTACTACTTTTATAAACAGGTCTTTGTCCAGGTTGACGTTTGATGGTTCAGGTTCTGACGTGCGTTGTTGTTGCCTCTGCTGCTGCATGGCCTGCATCTGGCGCTGGCGTTGCCTCATAATGGCTTCAAAAGGGTCATCAGAAAACGGGTCGTAGCCACGTTGCTGCTGCCTTTGTTGAGCCAGGCTCCCATCCACTACTTCCAGCGATAAGGCATTCGACTGATAGGAATCGCCTTTTGCATCGCGTGCTATTGCTGCGGGTATAGTCAGTTTACCCTTTTTCTTCGGTTGCAGGATGTATGTAACCGTCAGGCTTTGAGATTGGGTCATTTTGCCGTTGACGATAGATACGTTAGTACCAGAACTCTGGTATGGCCCGCCTACAATATGGAAATCGTTGGTGATTTCCTGCCTGGGGCCAAGGGATTGCAGGTCCTGTGCATCGCGTATGGTGTACTGTACCTGCACCTGGTCTTCAATACCTATTTTACCCGCGCTGGCTGCTGCTGAGAAAACTACATCCTGTGCATGTGCACGGAATAAACCTGCGACGGCAAGTGATACCAGTAATAAGCAAACGGATATGTGTTTATTCAACCTCATATATACAACCCACAAAATTATAATCTAAGTGCTGCTCCTGTATGTTGTAGGGGGGTTAAAGCACTGTTAAAAAACTCACAAATTACCCTTTGCCGGGCGCATGACAATCGTTTCGGCAATTGTATTGGCAGAAAGGTTAATTGTTGTCCATACCATTTCAGCTACATCTTCAGCTTTAATTAAACGGGATGTATCCACACCTGTACCCTCCCAGGAGCGGCTGTATGTGTAGCCGGGGCAAATAGTTGTGACCTTTATTCCGCTGTCTTTCAGCTCCAGGCGCAGGTTTTCTGAGAGCCCCATCATGGCGTATTTAGTAATGCTGTAAGAGCCTGAATTGAGATGTGGTTCCAGCCCTGCTACGGAACATATATTGACTATATGTGCATTATCTTCTCCTGTCATGACCGGTATCACCGCCCTCGACAGGTAATATGCGCTGTAGAGATTCACCCCCATCATTCTTTCTAACTGTCCGCATGGTTCATCTTTTATCAGCCCTGTATAAAAAAGCCCTGCATTATTTACCAGAAGGTCAATTTCGTTAAAGGCAGCAATGACGGAAGCAGCAAAACTATGCACTTGTTGTTTGTCCGACAGGTCTACTGTTTCTGCCAGGATATTTGCACCGGCATATTCTGACTGCCATTTTACTTTACATGATTCCACGTCGGCGGTGGTGCGTGCACATATGGCAACATTATAGCCGTTGGCCAATAGTTTTTCTGCTATAGCTTTACCAATACCATGTGTGGCTCCGGTAACGATTGCATTGGGCATATTTCAACTTATTTGTCAGGCTGCACAAGTTATCGCATTTAGCAGCAAATGCATAATGATAAAATATTGGTGGTAACGGGCAATTTCATTTCATTTGCGGCATGAAAACGGTTCTCAACTGGAGTTCTGGAAAAGACGCGGCATTGGCATATCACTTGCTCAGGCAGGGTGGGGTATATGATGTGCGGGCACTGCTAACGACAATTAATGCAGAAAACGAAAGGATAGTGATGCACGGCGTAAGGGAAGAGTTGCTGGATATGCAAGCAAAAAGGATGAACCTGCCATTGAAAAAAATACACCTGCCGCCTTCGCCCCGGCATGATTTATACAACCATGCAATGCAACAGGCGTTGGATGAATTGAAGCAGGAAGGAATAACCTATTCCGCCTTCGGCGACATTCACCTGGAAGACCTGAAGCAGTACCGTGAAGACCAGCTAAAGCAGGCCGGTTTTGAAGCTGTTTTTCCATTGTGGAAGTTGGATACCAGGGAATTGGTTCAGGCAGTAGAGGAAGGAGGAATAGAAGCGGTGATAGTGTGCGTTAATGAAAAATTCCTGGGCAAAGAATACCTGGGCAGAAAGATAAGTATGGAGCTACTTGCCGATTTACCTGATGGGGTTGATCCCTGTGGTGAATATGGGGAATTCCACACATTTGTATATAACGCACCGTATTTCTCAAGCCCGGTAGCGTGGAAGAGCGGCGATGTGGTGCATAAGGTATATCCATCAGCTAATGCAGAGTGGGATACAGGCTTCTGGTTTATGGATGTATTGCCCGCTGATTAACTAATATACAGTTTACAGGTTTTTTCATGGCTGTGGTTTTCTTTTTTTAACTTTGCTGCTTCATTTAATATTTAACGAGATGCAAGAAGGACAACCGCAGGAACAGCAACTGAATATAGAGCTAACAGAAGAAATGTCTGACGGAGTATATTCTAACCTGGTAATAATAACCCATTCGTTTGCCGAATTCGTATTCGATTTTGTGAATGTAATGCCGAATGTGCCTAAAGCTAAAGTGAAATCGAGGGTGGTAATGACACCGCAACATGCCAAAAGGCTGATGCGTGCCCTGGTAGAAAACGTGAAGCGTTTTGAAGCGCAAAACGGCGTTATACAAGAGCAGGAACAGATAAACGTGCCGTTTAACTTTGGCGGTACTACCGGTGAAGCATAATGTTTTTATAGTATATTTACATGAACGAGAAGATTCTGATACTGGATTTCGGTTCGCAGTACACACAATTGATAGCCAGGAGTGTACGTGAACTGAATATATATTGTGAAATACAACCTTGTACCAAACCTATAGAGTACACGGAACAATTGAAAGGGGTTATCTTATCAGGCAGCCCTTTTTCTGTAAACGACCCCCAGGCACCTAAGCCTGATATTAAGGCTATTGCAGATAAGTTGCCTGTATTGGCTATATGTTACGGTGCCCAGTTGCTGGCACAGCAGGCTGGCGGCACAGTAGGTAAATCTACCCATAGGGAATATGGCCGCGCTCATCTTAAAGATTTGATTGACAATCCATTACTGGCAACTATATCAAGTGGTTCTCAAGTATGGATGAGCCATAGCGATACCATTAAGGAGCTTCCTGCCGGCTTTAATGTGATTGCCAAGACAGAGTCAATACCCGTAGCGGCATTTACCTCAGCCGAGGGTTATGCCAACAACACCGTTTACGCTATCCAGTTTCACCCTGAGGTGACGCATAGCATAGATGGCAGACAACTACTCAAGAATTTTACGGTTGATATTTGCGGTTGTACCCGCGACTGGACGCCCGCAGCATTTATACAGGAAACAGTAGAGCGCATACGCAAACAGGTGGGTAATGGCAAAGTGGTAATGGCGCTGAGCGGTGGTGTGGATTCTACAGTGGCAGCTACCTTGATACACAAAGCCGTGGGCGAAAATCTGTACTGCATTTTCGTAGACAATGGGCTATTGCGCAAAGGTGAGTTTGAGCAAGTGCTGGATGGTTACAAACACCTGGGTCTTAATACCAAAGGCATTGATGCCCGCAAGCGATTTTATGACGCGCTGGCCGGTGTAACCGACCCCGAGCGCAAGCGGAAAATAATAGGAGGCCTGTTCATTGATGTATTTCATGATGAGGCTACCCATATACAGGATGTACACTTTTTAGGGCAAGGTACTATCTACCCCGATGTTATTGAATCAGTATCAGTAAATGGCCCGTCTGTGACTATTAAGTCGCACCACAACGTGGGTGGCCTGCCTGAAAAAATGCATATGGAGCTGGTAGAGCCTTTGCGCTTGCTGTTTAAAGATGAAGTACGCAGGATAGGAAGGGAACTCGGCATTGATGATGTATTCCTGCAAAGGCACCCCTTCCCCGGTCCGGGTTTAGGTATCAGGATATTGGGTGAAGTAACTGAAGAGAAAGCAAAAATGCTGCAGGAAGCGGATGCTATATATATCCAGTTGATGCGCGATTATGAGCTGTATAACGAGATATGGCAAGCGGGTGCTATACTGCTGCCCGTGCAAAGTGTGGGCGTAATGGGCGATGAGCGTACTTACGAGTTCACTGTTGCTTTAAGGGCCGTAACATCGGTAGATGGTATGACAGCCGACTGGGCGCACCTGCCATATGATTTCCTGGCGAAGGTGTCTAATGACATCATCAACAGGGTAAAAGGTATCAACAGGGTAGTGTACGACATCAGTTCCAAGCCGCCTGCAACAATAGAATGGGAGTAGTTGTTATTCAATAGCCTTATGAAAAGAATTGCCCGGATTTTATTGCTTGGTGTCATCAGTCTTTCATGTGTAGTAAGTGAGGCTGATGCACAAAGCCGCAGGGAAAAACGCCGCCAGAAGAAATTGAGAGAGGAGAGACTGGAGCGGGCAGAGCAAAAACAACGCGAACTGACCCGTAAGCCTGCACCTGCTCCCAAGCCGCAACCGCCCAAGAAGGATTTTGACTACCCGGCATCGGACGTGAAAAGCAGGTATAGGATAGACCTGTTGGCAACATTCTATTTGCCTGAGCTGGTGCAGGATGGCAAAGTAGCCAAAGGAAAGTTACCTGATAAGGTAATACCATCGCTGAAGTTTTATGAAGGGGTGGTATTAGCTACTGATACATTGAAGAAGCTGGGATATGAGTTTGATATATTTGTATATGATGTAACAGACGAACTGGAATCTACGGCCACGTTGGTAAATACCGACGCATTCAAAGGGTCGGACCTGATTATCGGCAACATTTCTTCTTCTGATTTTGCACTGGTTGCTAATTATGCCAGGAAAAACCATGTCAACTTCGTGTCCGCATTATCGCCTTCCAACCAGGGAGTGGAGCATAACCCGTATTTCGTTATGCTGCAACCGACACTGGAAACGCATTGTGAGACGGTGGAAGAATCAATTGTAAAGAAGAATGGTAACGTTACACCACTATTATTTTATCGTAGCAATGTACAGGTAGATAACACAGCCTCAGGAAACTTTATCAATAACGGAGTACTGGAATACCACAAAATACCCTGCGATGAAATGCCTGCGAAAGAGCAAGTACAGGCTTTCCTGGTAAAAGAAAGGAAGAATGTGGTGTTGATGCCTATTATAAGTGATAAATATGCCGAAAGCATTATCAGGAAGCTATACGAGTGGTTCCCCGATTATGACTTTGAAGTGTGGGGCATGCCCTCCTGGGATAATATGCCTGCTTTGAAAAGGCCTGATGCGTTTCCTAATACAGTGGTCTATTTTACTTCGCCATTTTACTTCGATCCTACTACAGCATCGGGACAGGCGGTTGTTAATGCATATAAACGCAGATACGGAGGCCAACCCGATAATATGGTGTACCGTGGCTACGAAACTATGTTCTGGTACGCCTACCTGCTGAAGAAATACGGCACTATTTTCAACCACCAGTTATGGGACAACGGTGGCGCTCCATTTACACGATATGATGTGAAGCCGGTAAAAGGAGCAGATGAAAAATTGCAGTATTATGAAAATAAAAACCTCTATCTGTACCGCTACCACAGCGGCTCATACATGATAGAACATCGATAAAGTGATACTTACTGGTCTGGTGCCGCTTTGTCCATGTTCCTGACCGGTAACTTCTGGATGTTAGGTTTTGCACCGCCGCTTTTCCCCCCTGATCTTGGGAATTTAGCCAGCCTTTTTTTGCGCATAAAGTACAGGATTGCAAACAGGCTTAAAGACATACCCAGTATACACAGGATGGCTATATTCGGGTTATAGTCCTGCGTAACCAATGATACTGTAATGATAAGGATATTGGCAATCACAAGTATTGTCACAGCCTCGCTATGCGTAAAACCCATATCCAGCAGGTAATGGTGCAGGTGGGTCCTGTCAGCTTTAAACGGTGATACCCCTTTCATCAGGCGGGTGGTGAATACCCTGAATGTATCGAACACAGGAACAAACAGGAAAGACAAACCTATAACTAACGCGCCCGCCTGGGAATGTATGAACGATGCATAGGGTGTAAATGCATTGAAAGAATTAACTGACAGTATGCACAAAAGGGATATGATAAAACCAATTAGCAGCGAACCTGTATCACCCATGAATATTTTGGCAGGGGATATATTGTACTTGAGAAAGCCCACTATACCACCCAGCAGGCAGAATGAAAGGCAGGCAGCCCCGGGATGCCCGAATCCTCCCAATGTAATGCCCAGCATAAGGGTAGACAGCACAGCAATGGAACCTGCCAGGCCATCAATACCGTCTATCAGGTTGTAGGCATTGGTAACGAATATGATACCCACTATACTGAATATTACGCTCCACCAGTAGGGCAAGTCTCCGTAAACACCAAATATCCCGTGAAGTGATTTCAGCCGTATATCAGCCAGGCATACTACTATGAAAGCGGCCACAAACTGCGTCAGAAATTTTTTAGGGGGGCTGAGAGATACCAGGTCGTCTGCTATACCTACCAGGAAGAGCAAGAGTGATGAGGCGATGATATAGTTCCATTTTTCAAAGGCCAGCGGCGATATGAAAAGAGAGGCAGTAGTAATAAACCCAAAAAAAATCCCGATGCCGCCCAGGTTAGGTATCACCCGAAGGTGTATCTTCCTGTCGTTGTCAGGTGTGTCGTACAGCTTCTTTTTAGTAGCCACCAGTATTATCTGTGGTATAGAGATAAGGCTGATAATCAGCGCGCTGACGAAACACAAAAAATATAAGAGATGCGATGGTAATTGAATCATATCAGTACAGTGATATGCAATATATTTTCAGGTAAAGTTATGTTTTTATAGTTGGCTATTATAATCATGTGAGGTTATCTGCCTGTTAATAGTCATGTTCTTTTCAACTGAATGTGGATAACTAAACAAGTTTTTTCAATACGTTGATTATCCTTGTAGCTGCTTTGCCGTCCCACAAATAGGGTATGCGGCCTTTTTTCCACTCCCCGGCAAAGAGTTTTTGAAAAGCCTCCTCCAGTGCCTCGGGTTGCAGGCCGGTTATTTCATTGAACCCCACAGTATATGTGTCCGGACGGGCTACTGTTTTGAAAAGCGTCATACACGGAGTTTGCATAACTGTGGTTTCATCCTGCAGGTTTTCAGTATCAGTAATTACAGCTTTCGCATGACGGGACAGATAGTATAGCGCAGACAGCCCGGGGTGCTCTATAATATGCAGGTTGCGCGCTTTAATGCCAATCGCGTTGAGTGTCCCTTCTGAAGAACTATTTACCGGTAAAATGATGGGCAGGTTTCTCGACAGTCTGATGACGTTCAACAGCAGCGATTTCAGCCTGGCGTCACTCTTTGTTACGGAAGGATGTTCCAGGTTAAGCAAAATGTACTTACCAGGCTGCAGTTGCAGGTCGGCCCATATTTGGGGTTGCGGCATGGATTCTATTTCCTTGTTCAGGAAGTCGCTGATGGGGTTGCCTGTGAAGAAAATAAACTCATCGGGCACGCCCTCTACACGCAGGTTTTCAGCCGAAGATTGTGCAATAGGGAAGTGGTAATCGGTAATAGCGTCTATTACTTTTCGGTTCACCTCGTCGGCAGAACTGCGGTTGTTGCTGCGCATGCCTGAGCCAACATGCGCTATTTTTATGCCATGTGTTTTTGACGCGGCTAATGCACATGCCATGGTTCCTGTACTATGGCCAAAGAGCATTATGATATCAGGTTTTGATGATTGCAGTAACTGACCATACCTGACGAGGGTAGTAGCTGTTAATAATGCCTGGTCATGTTCCGATACTTCGAGAAAAATATTGGGGCGTGGTATACCAAAGAAAGATAGTTCTTCATCGATAGATTGGAATTCAGCGGTACTGCCTGTGAAGATAACCCTGTAGCCAACATCTCTGCCTGCATCCTGTTCCAGTTGTACGGATTCAAGTACCGGTGCTATTACATAAAAATCAAGCTTTGAGCCTGCGACGAAATCAACCAGCATATATTCTCTAAACTCTTGCCATCAGCGGTTACGGTACGCTAATAACCCTTCAAATGTAAATATAGCAAAAATGCATTTCGCATTCAGGCAGGTAAAGTGTTATCCACGAATGTTAATATTTATTTGACAGCAGCAGACGAAAGAAATTGTTTTGTGAATGCATAAAGATTGAAACCGGGTTGGAATAATTGTTCTGACAGCTCTTTTTTAATTACCGTCTTATCAAAGTTTTTCATGCGCTCGGCTTGTAGCAGTTGCCAGCATTTTTCTGTGGCCAGTTGCAGTTTATGGTCTTTATGGCTGCCTGCTGTAGTAAAAAAGCTATCAATCGCGGTTGCCAATTCTGCTATGCCCTTGCCTTCGGTAGCTATTGTTTTTATCACAGGTAGCTCCTGGCCTTCATGTGCTTTATTGTGTACCATTATTTTCAGGTTGGCATACATTGCATCGGCGGCATCACGGTCAGCCTTGTTGATAACGAATATATCCGCTATCTCCATGATACCGGCTTTCAGGGTTTGAACCTCATCACCAGCCTCGGGTACAACCGTCACTACAGTGCAGTCGGCCAGCCCGGCTATCTCCACCTCGCTCTGGCCAACACCCACTGTCTCTACCAATATTATATCAAAGGGAGCTTGACGCACAATATCAGTTATCTCGATGATTTTGGGGTTAAGCCCGCCTAGCGCGCCCCGGCTTGCAAGAGACCTGATAAATATGTCCGGGTTGTTATAAAAATCATTCATGCGTATGCGGTCTCCCAGCAATGCGCCGTAATTGAAAGGGGAAGAAGGATCCACGGCAATAACCGCTATTTTTTTATGCTCGTTTATCCATTGTCTCAGTAGAGCGTTCACCAGTGTGCTTTTACCGGCTCCCGGCGGACCGGTGATGCCTATGATTTTCCCACCTTTTTCCGTAGTGTTCAACAATAATTCTTCATATCCATGTAACGAATTTTCTACAATGGTAATGGCCCTTGCCAGCGCTTTAAAGTCACCGGCTTGTATGTTTGATAAAAGTTGTGTTATCTTGCCTTGCACTAAAATGAATTTACAACCGTTTTAGGTATATATCTCAATAGTGGGCAAAAATATACTTCTGAACTATAAAGCGGAAACAAAAACTAACGTGGCAATAGCCTGTGCAATAGCTATGCTCGCGGGTTTTTTGTTGTCAAGGGTGTTGTTATCGGTTGCAATTGCAGCATTCGGTGTCAACGCACTGCTGGGTGTACATCCACGCGAGTGGGCTAAAAATAAATGGTGGTTGCTGGGGCTGGCTTGGATAGGTATGTATATCATTTCCGGCTTGTGGAGCCAAAATCTGCAACAGTGGAGCTACCCCGTATCAGTTAAACTTCCAATTTTGATATTGCCGTTGGCATTTGGTTTGCTGCCGTCATTCAACAGCAGGCAGCTTACGGTTTTTACGGTTATTTCGTCCATTTTGTTTTTAAGTAGCGTAGGTTACAGCATGTATTTCCTTGTTTCAGACCCGGCATACTATATTGAACAATATAGGTTTTCAAAGGTATTACCTACGCTGGCAGGGCATGATTATATCCGGTACAGCCTGTCAACCGCACTGTTTATCATATGGTGTTTTTATATGCACAAAAATTTGCAGAGCAAATGGGCGAAATGGTTTGTCGGAATAACGATAATAATACTCTGTATACATATACATGTGGTAGCTGTTAAAACAGGCCTGTTGGTGTTATACTTGTTTTTCTTTTGCCAGGCTATTTATATTGCCTTCCGAAAGAAGTTTATCGTAGGGTTTGGAATAATAGCAATTATGGCAATTACAGCCATCAGCGCTTATAAATATGTGCCAACATTTGAGCAAAAAGTAAACTATTTCCGCTATTCCTGGAAAGTGTTTGAACATGGTAATTTTGATAGCGACTACAGTGATATTGGCCGTCTCATTTCCTATGACATCACGTTTAAGTTAATGCCCGATTATCTGGTAGCAGGTGCCGGTATAGGCGACCTGCCCGATGTGATGAAAGAAGGCTACAGCAAATGGTACTCCAAAGTGCCGGAGTTTCAGCAATTGAAACCGCATAATCAATTTATGATTGTAGCATTGGGTTGCGGCATTCCTGCATTGCTTATTTTTATTGCATGGGTGCTATACCCGCTACGGTGGGTGAAGGGTAACAGGCATGGCTTTTTTGTGTTTGCCATCTGGCTGGTGATGCTGGTGCCGCTTATGGTAGAACCCTTCCTTGAACTGCAATTGGGAGTTTACGTATATTTGTTCTTTATGTTTTGGTTGATTCACAACGCAATACCTGGATCAGAAGCTGCACAATGACGAATTTTATCCCGATTTTTCCATTAAATATTATTGT
>JACFNS010000054.1:0-2902 GCA_019454705.1 Taibaiella sp.
GGTATTGTGAATAGTTACTTTCCTGGGTATAATGCCGTTTCTTATATACAGTGCTATATGCTGCCGAAAGATGCAGTTAGTAGGTCTTATTATTTCATGGCTTATTTCCATGGGGGCTACCACATTTACGGTATAGGCTACTGTTTGACTGCTGTATAGGGGGCAAGCGTCATCTATATAAGTGATGAAGAAGTTGTAATTGCCAACGGGTATATTTTCTGTGTTCCAGGCAAATTTTACCTGTGGACGCCCGGGTTGTGTATTGTCTACAATTGCAGTAGCGCCGGTCGGCAGGTTATTAACGGTTATTGATACTTTGTCACTATCTGCATCAGTAGCATTTATTACAAATTGCACATCAGGTGTATTGGCGCATACATTTACTGTATTGCCTTTAGATGCTCCGCCGGTAATGTTGCCGGAATCAATTTTCCCTGTTGGTGGGGTGTTGTTACAATTATTTAAAATAATAAATGTCATTTCGCGCATGCTGCTGCCTACCAGCACACCGTCTTTATATTCTTCTACTTTGTTTACCACCAGCGACCTTTGCAGTATGTCGGGTTGAAAACTCAGTTGCCCGGACATTTTATCGAAACTGAATGTGCCTGCTGCTGCACCTAAAGGCATACTGCCGCTATATGGAAAATTATATTGCGTCGTTCCCCCACCTCCTTTTATAGCATCTACCAGCGAGAAGCTCAGTGAATCATTATCGGGGTCTACCGCACCCTGGTTATATTGCTGAAACCTGTTGATGCAGTAAAAGGGTGTGGGTATTGAGGTAAAGTTCGGCGAAGAATTATGCCCGTTCATATTGTTCAGCCTTGCTTCAAGTGCCATCAGTTGCCCGTCTACGCCAAAGATTATGTTCGTAATATTATTGCTCCTTCCTGCCTGGGTATTATTGTTCATCTCTCCTGTAAAAATCAATTGCCAGTTGGACGAGGGCGGCAGGTTGACGGTACCGGTATAAACAAATCTCGTTACCCCGGGCAGCGTACCGTTTGCGGGATCTTTACATGAGGTCTTTTCTACATCTTCAGGACAAACAGGAGATACTTCTTCTCGTTGTGCTAAGTCTTCACTCAGGAACAGGGTAGTGTACAGGTTGAAGTTGTTCAGTATCCGTACTGTGGGGTTGGCATTTTTCAGCCCGTTGAAGTTTTGGCCGCTGCAGTCTCCATATAATGTCAGGGTTACATTGTACAAGTTTCCGCTGCTATGGGTGTACTGCAATTCACCGCCATACAAATGCGTGGCAGTTGCATTATTACTGCAAAAAGTTAATAACAATAATAAAGCTGCCAGCCACCCCGCGAAAACATTTTTAACCATACCTATTTCAAAATTCAGTAATAATGTACAATCCCGCAATTTTTCAGGGTTATTTGTTAGAAATATGCTGGATTTTTAATAATTATACGTTGATGAAACGGGTTTTCTTATGCGCGATTGTCATGCTATTGCAATATTGCGCGTTTGCGCAGGCTCAAAAACCATTTGCAATCGTTATTCATGGTGGTGCGGGCACTATACGCCCCGGCATGATAAGTGCCGCCGACGAAGCACAGTATAAGCAAGGTTTGCAAAAAGCCCTCGATACAGGTTATGCAGTGTTGGAGAAAGGAAGCACAGCCCTCGATGCGGTACAGGCGGCTATTGTTGTCCTTGAAAACGATTCCATGTTCAATGCAGGCAAGGGCGCAGTATATGCAGCCAATGGCACGATAGAACTGGATGCCTCCATTATGGACGGCAGCAACCTGAATGCAGGTGCAATAGCAGGTGTTACTACTATCAAAAACCCCATAATGGCAGCACGCAAAGTAATGGAGCAGAGCGGCCATGTAATGCTGGCACGCCATGGTGCTGAAATGTTTGCAGAACAGCAGGGCTGCGACATAGTACCGCAGTCATACTTCTGGACAACGAAAAGGCGTAATGCTTACGAGAAACAAAATGAAACCAAAGGCAAAAAATCTCACCTAGGGCAACCCGGCAATATTGATGAAAAGTACGGCACGGTAGGCGCAGTGGCATTAGACAAACAAGGCAACCTGGCCGCCGGCACCAGCACCGGCGGTATGACCAACAAAAAGTTTGCACGTATTGGCGACAGCCCCATCATTGGTGCGGGCACTTATGCAGACAATAATAGTTGCGCGGTTAGCTGCACAGGCTGGGGCGAATATTTTATACGCCTGGCCATGGCCAAAGCCATTGCCGATAGGGTAGAACTGCTGAATATGCCGGTGGACGATGCCGCAAAACAGATGATACATGACAGGCTACAAAACATGGGAGCCACAGGCGGCGTAATCGTGTTAGATAAAAATGGCAACATTTCCCTGCAGTTCAACACCGACGGCATGCACCGCGCCTGGAAGAAATCAACAGGCGAAAGCGGGGTGGAGTTGTACAAGCAATGATAGAAGATATTCAATTGTAATTTTAGTCTCCCCGGAATTTATCCCGCCGCGGCGGGAGATAGAAGGAAACTGCGCACGAAACCGTACCGGCCTAAAGGGAGATGTTATTAAACACCCACATAACGTTTCTCCCCTTCAGGGGGATAGGGGGAAACCGCGCCTGGAAGAAATCAACAGGCGAAAGCGGGGTGGAGTTGTATAAACAATAGTAGAAATTAGTTTCCCCTTTTGGCATATAGAGAAGGCTACTCCTGTACATAGTATTTTTTGTATATTTATCTTCATATGTATCGGTATATACTATACCTGCTGTTTCCCTTGCTTTCTGTAATCGCGGTACACGCGCAGAACTATGATAAAAAGTTTATACTGACTTTGCCGGATACTAGTAAAGATGTTTTGCTCTACTTCATTTTTACACTAGGTCCTGGCGACAAGTATTCTTTTTTCTATGAAAATTACATTATTTA